>JAKQSZ010000039.1 GCA_029569475.1 Candidatus Eiseniibacteriota bacterium
TCCAGGAACAGGTCGTGGCGATGGAGCCAGTAGGTGGCGGAGAAGGTGCGGGCGGTGAAGGTCCTGCGGCAGTGGAGGCAGCGGTAGCGTCGGAGCGGCTGGGGAGAGGCTGGCGCGTGATAGAAGCCCCAATGGCGGTAGTTCCAGAGGGGCGAGGGTTCGTAGAAGGGGCAGTGGCGGTTGGGGCAGTGGGGAAAGCGTGCGGTCGGGCCGAGGGGGAGCGACCGCGCCGGGTGGGTCCGCTTGCCACGAGCACCGCGGGGTGACGGCACCGAGGGGGCGTCCTCCGCGCTTGTGGCGGGCGCATCAGTGGCGGGGTCCGTTCCACCCGGCCGCTGACGATGTTGACGACGTGACGACACCAGGAGTGGCAGGAGCGAGAAACGGGCCCAAACGGTCACGGCATGCCCGAAAATCCGCTGGCGCCGTCAACTGGCCGCCTCCGCCTTCGGCTACGTCCGTCTCGCAACACTATCGCTTCCACAACCTACGCCTTAGCTTGGTCCGAACGGCCGGCCGGAGCCGTGTCGCCGACCACAATCGCAGTCTGCAGGTGTTTCTACCCGTGGTGAGCGGAGTGGTCGCGCAACAACAGGCTGCCGTCTGGGACCGCGTCGGCTGTCGCAGCGACGCGGGGCGCCGGGCGGAGTTCCTGTTCGCTTGGGCATGGACCTTGAACGTCAACGGTGGTCCGGCGACGGAGCATCCCAGCGGATAGCGTCCCAGGTCCCGGCGGACCGCTTCGGCGATGGGGGAGTTGACGAACCTGCCGCCGTTGGGGGAGACAGGCACGACCTGGCAGCGGCTGGGACGAAAAGAGCCGGCTGCGCGGCGCGGCACGGCCGATGCGCGTGAGGCAGGAGCGGACCGGCAGCCGGGAGTCCGGGAAGGTGGAGGCAGCGTGAGCGAACGGGTCATCTATGAGTTCTTCCTTTTGCGCGACGGGCAGGATCGCGATCTCTGGAGCCCAGCGGCCGACAGCTACCAGACATCGCGCGGCTGGCTGCTGAAGCTGGATCTGGCGGGAGTCAGGCCCGATGACGTGAAAGTCCTCGTACGCGGTTGTCAAGTGACCGTCGAGGGCGTGCGCCGCGACGTCCTCTTGGAGGACGTGTCGGCCCCGTATTCGATGGAGATCTCCTACAACCGCTTCCGGCGCACCATCGATCTTCCCTGCGACCTCGAGGACCCCGAGATCGAATTGACGGTCCGGGACGGCTTTCTCTTCGTCCACCTGTCGGAGCGCGGCCACGAAAGGAGCTAGAGACGTGGAGAGCGAACGCGAACTGATCCTTCCGGTATTGCCCGCGCGGCAAGTGGTGGTCTATCCGGGCATTCTCACGCCGCTGGCCGTCGGACGAGCCCTCTCGATCGCGGCCGTCGAGGCGGCGCTGGCCTCGGAGGACAAGGAAATCCTGCTGGTGGCGCAGCGGGACCCCGAGCTGGAGAACGCCGCACCTGACGAGTCTCTACCAGATCGGAACGCGGGCCGTGATCAAGAAGATGTCCCGCCAGCAGGAGAACGGGATCCGTCTCCTCGTCCTGGGCATGCAACGGGCCTGCATCACCGAGGTGCTGGAGCGCGAACCCTACCTGCGTGTGCGCTACGAACCGCTGCCGGTCGACGAGACCCGGACGATCAAGGCCGAGGCGTTGCAGCGCTCGATCGTGGAGCTGGCCTTGCGGGCCATGACGCTGGCCGACACGAAGTCCTCCGAGGTTCAGCAGCTCCTGGCCACGACCGAAAACCCGCTGCGGCTGGTCTATCTCCTGGCTTCCATCCTGCCGCTGGACACGGCTCGGGAACAGGCGCTGCTCGAGGCCGGCAACCTGGAAGAGGCCCTCCGCCTCATGCACGAGTATCTCCGTCACGAGATCGAGATCCTGGAGGTGCGCAGCAAGATCGCCAGCGAGGCGCAGACGGAGATGACGCGGCAGCAGAAGGAGTACATCCTTCGCCAGCAGCTTCGCGCCATCCAGAGCGAATTGGGAGAGGCCGAAAGCGGCGAGGCTGAGATCGATCAGCTTCGGGAACGCCTGGAACAGCTCGACGCCCCCGAAGAGATCAAGCGCGAGGCCAACCGGGAGCTGTCCCGGCTGTCCAAGATACCGGCCGCTTCTCCCGAGCATCAGGTGCTTCGGACCTACCTGGACTATGTCGTGGAGCTTCCCTGGAATCGCGGCACCGAAGACCGACTCGACATCCCCCGGGCGCGCGCCATCCTGGACGAGGACCACTTCGATCTGCGCGAGATCAAGGACCGGATCCTCGAGCACCTCGGCGTCCTCAAGTTGAATCCCCAGGCCAAGGCTCCCATTCTTTGCTTCGTGGGGCCCCCCGGCGTGGGCAAGACCTCGCTCGGGCAATCGATTGCTCGCGCCCTCGGGCGCAAGTTCGAGCGGATGAGCCTGGGGGGGCTGCACGACGAGGCCGAGCTGCGTGGACACCGGCGCACCTACATCGGCGCCCTGCCGGGCCGCCTGATCCAGGTGATTCGCCGGGCCGGCTCGAACAACCCGGTCCTGATGCTGGACGAGCTGGACAAGCTCGGGCGCGACTTTCGCGGCGATCCC
The DNA here is from genome assembly GCA_029569475.1 of Candidatus Eiseniibacteriota bacterium. Next base: position 2,575 of record JAKQSZ010000039.1, read on the forward strand.
GCGGCGGCGCTCCTCGAGGTGCTCGACCCGGAGCAGAATTGCGCCTTTCGCGACAACTACCTGGATTTGCCGTTCGACCTCTCGCGCGTCTTCTTCATCACGACGGCCAACACGCTGGACACCATCCCGGCGCCCCTGCTCGACCGGATGGAGACCTTGCGCCTCTCGGGCTACAGCCTGGAGGAGAAGACGCAGATCGCCCGGCGTTACCTGCTCCCGCGCCAGTTCTCGCAGGCCGGCGTCACCGAGGAGATGCTGACGTTGCCGGACGACGCCATCCGAGCCATCGTCGCGCGCTACACCCGCGAGGCCGGTTTGCGGCAACTCGAGCGGCAGATCGGCCGCCTGGCCCGCAAGGTGGCGCTCCGTTTCGCCGAGTCCGCCAATGGACATCCGATCATGGTGGGGGTGGATGACCTGATCGAGCATCTCGGCCCCGAGCCCTTCGGCGTGGAGGAACTACGGCGCGAGATGCCGCCGGGGGTGGCGGCCGGCCTGGCCTGGACCGAAGCGGGGGGCGATGTGCTCTACATCGAGGCCACCTTGCTTCCCGGGGGACGCGACTTGACCCTGACCGGTCAGCTCGGCGACGTCATGCGTGAGTCGGCCCGCGCGGCGCAGTCTTACGTCTGGTCGCATGCCCACGAGCTGCAGATCGATCCGGCGCAGTTCCGCGAGCAGGGGCTGCACGTCCATGTCCCCGCCGGAGCCGTCCCGAAAGATGGCCCCTCGGCCGGCATTGCCATGGCGACCGCCATGGCCTCGCTCTACTGCGGACGGGCGGTGCGGGGCGATACGGCGATGACGGGGGAAATCACCCTGACCGGCCTGGTGCTGCCGATCGGCGGCGTGAAGATCAAGGTCCTGGCGGCGCGCCGCGCCGGCATCCGCCGCGTCATCCTGCCCCGTGGGAATGAGAAGGACCTACGGGACGTGCCGCCCGACGTTTGCGCGGACATGGAGTTCATCTTCGCCGAGAGAATCCAGGAAGTGCTGCGAGCCGCCTTGACCGAGCCGGGGGAAGAGGCGCCGCCCGCGCTGCATCCGGCCAGGGCGCGGGCTTCGTTGGATGTGCGGGAAGAGGTTGCGGGGAGGCACTCTCCCCGCAACGTCACGTCATAGCGGCGGTTCGATGATGTCCACGGTGACCTGCCCCACCGCGTTCAAGCGGACCAGGACCTCGTAGACGAAGTTCGTCCGCTGGTCGGTCGGGGTGGATGTGCCCTGGCTTCGGAACGTGATCCCCATGCCGGGAGTCACCTGGCCGTCGATCAGGTCCTGGAGCGCCTCGTTGAGGAGCGCGACCCCGGGGGCTTCCAGGGGCACGGCCACCCAGTTCTCGTATGGCGCGCTGTTGACGAGCACGCCCTGCTGATCGAGCAACTGGCCGGCCGGGCCTGTGCCGGCCGGGTACTGCAGGCTGACCTCTCCGGTTATCGCGCGATCCTCGGCCGGGTCCTTCTGGATCACCCGGACGAAGGCCGACTGCACCGTCAAGGACTTGATGTTGTCGAGGCCGTTGTCGTCCAGGATCTCTTCGATGTCGATCTCGTCGGTCAGGAACAGCGTGGTGGACTCGTCGTAGGTGTTGTCCTCTCCCACGGCGGGAATGGTCGCCGTGAGGTCGACCCCGACGACGATGTCGATGGTTCTCTCTTCCGTGCAGCTCTCGCCCGTCATGCCGAGCAGGACGAACCCGAGCGCCAGGAGCTGGAACTTGCGGAAACCGCTCAAGCGGCGATGGCTCTTCATGTTCAATTCCCCAAGCTGAGACCGACGAGGTAGCTCGTCTGGTCGGAGACGTTGATTTCGCCGTTCAGGTGAACGTAGACAAAGTTGAGCCCCAGGCCCGCGGTCAGGCGGGGGTGGGTATCCGGATCGAAGTCCACGTCGAGTTCGGTCGGCGGGTTCGTAGCGTCGGATTCGTAACTGACCGACATGTCATGCCGGTCGAACGAGATGCCGAGGTAGGGTTCAACGACCGAGAAGGCGCGGCTCGCCTGCAGTCCGAAGGTCAGGGCCGAGGCGTCGATGAGGTCGTCTCCGACAGTGAAGCTCTGGTAGAGGAAGTTGGCCGCGATGTCCACCGGCAGTGGATTGACGAAGTACCGCGAGACGTTGTGGCGCAGTCCGACACCCCACAGGTCGATCTGGCCGATTTCGTTGTCCTCGGTGTCGACCGACGCATAGCGGATCACGGCCTGGGTGCCGTAGACCGAACCGATCGTGAGCTGGGGAACCGGCACTACCAGAGAACCGAGGTCGAATCCGCCCGGGAAGTAGGCGGCGGTGCCATTGTCTCCGGCGACGAGCACCGCCTCCTCGGAGCCGATGACGGTCGGAGCCTCGACCGAAGAGGCGGGAAAGAACCCATCCTCGGTCTGCGCCCGGAAGACTTTGTCGTCATCGCCGAAACGAATGCCGACCGCCTTGACCTCCAGGGCGAGGTTGAACCCCAAGACCGGAATCGCGGCTGACCGGAACAATCCGGCGTTCAATCCCGTGCCCAGGGCCTGGTTGAGCGGGTCGAGGTAACCCTTGGCGTTCTCGCCCGTGTACGTGCTCAGGTTGGCTTCGAGCTGGGCCGAGGCGATTCCGGGCAGTAGCAGTACCGCCGCCGCCAGCCAGCCCCACTTTCTCTTCATGATCGGATTCCTCCATGGCTGCGATGGGCGGTGGACTTCCTCACCGCCGGTAAATGACCAGGTATGGTACAACATGAAGCAATGCACCCGCCACCTGGATGCACCGGAACGCAGGCGACATTCCCGGCTTGCCCGATCCTGGGGCACCAGGGCCTTGGCTCCGCTACGCCCTGGCCCCGGACGGCCTCCCACCTCAAGCCCTCCGGATTCCCTCATCGGCACTTCGGGTCTCGATCAGGAGTCCGTCTTCCACCAGGCCGCCGACGATCTCCGGGGCCTCATCGGCCGCGGCTCCCAACCGCTCGGCTTCGGCCACCAGGCTCTCCATCGGCCGGGGCGTGGCCGCGAAGGAGAGCAGGGACCAGAACTCGGGTGTGACCTCAGAGATGCCGATTGGACACCGCCATGGCAGCCCGTCCGCAAACGCTCGCTCGAGCAGCAGGAACTCCCGTCCGCCCGGATCGATCCTGGCATCCGGCAAATCCGCGGGAGGTGCCAGGACCAAACGGGCCAGCTCCGGTCCCTCCGCGTTCAGAAGCGCCCGCAGAGCATCATGCAGATCGGCGGTGCCTGCCGGCGCCTCGTGGAGGGCGAGGTCGTCCGACCGGACATAGAGGCCCCGGTGCCCGGCGTCCGTTCCGGCGGATGTCCCACCGGTGATCCAGTCCTTCCTTCGCTCCTCTGACCTGTCCTCATGCGGCTCGGCGTTCCCGGCGGCCCATTCATCGCCGCGGTAGGAGCGCCGGAGCCTGGCGATCGCGGCCTCGAGGAGAGCCAGGGGAGCGATCCGGGGATCCCCGATCGATTCCCCGGAGGCCAGCTCCACCAGGTAGTCTCCAAAAGCCATCGCCGCCGAGCCGCGCCGCGTGATCACCTTGTGGAAGCCTGGGCTGGCAAAGAACGCGCGCAGCGGTTCAGCCCCGGCGGCGGCCACCACCAGCGCGGCCGCGGCGGGGAACTCCTGCAAAAGCACGGTCAGTGTGCGCAGAGGCCGTTCCGGATCGGTGCGCCAGGCGCGCGGGTCGGGACGGCCAAGCCAGGATCGCTCCTCTTCCGTCAGGTCTTCGCCGGCCAGCGCGTCGCGGGGCTGCTCGACGACCCGGGTCGCATAGGCCGGATCAAAGAGCATGCGGACCATGATTCTCTGCAGCGTGAGGCGGCTCATCGAACACCGCCTTGCGGGCCGTCGGATGGCCTATCCTCTTGCCCGCCGCCGGATCGAACACCTTCAGGCCCGCCACCGGATGGAAGGGGGAAGACCCGGGGGTGGTCGCGCAGGATGCTCTCGATCCGGGCGAATCCCGGGAGGTTGCCCTCCAGGGGATTGCGCTCACACTCGAAGACGACGGCCTTGAGGTTGGGACACCGCGGGACCAGGTGTTCGAAGATGGTCCAGGTCTCGTCCAGCACGGTGGGCTTGTGATCGTCGTCCACGTAGGAGAGCCCCTCGAAGTTCCGGCGCGTTCCCCCGGCGACGTGCATCTCGATGATGCGATCCAGGGGAAAGCCGTCCAGGGCGGTCAGCGGCGGATGGCCGTGGTTCTCCTGGTAGATGGCGAGGTGGGCGCAGTCCAGCAGCATCCCGGTGTCAGCATAGGCGCAGGTCCGCGCGTAGAAGTCCAGCAGGTGCAGATCGCCGAGATAGACAAGGCCGGGCGGGTTCTCCGGCAGCGCCTCCAAGCCTGTCGCCTCGCGCAGCCGCGCCAGCCCCTCGGCCGTCGCCCGCGCCGAATCGTCCGAGAGGATCGGCGGAAGCAGGAGCATCTGGCCCGGCTCCCGGCCTCCGTAGTGCCAGAGGCCGGCATCGCCGCAGAGCCAGGCGGGCCGTGTCCGCGCCACCAGGGCGGCCAGGTCGCGCATCCAGCGTGGCTCGAAGTCCTCCGGATCATCCAGGTTGATGTCCAGGAAGTGATAGGTCACCGGCAGTCCCGACGCCAGCCACGCCTCGGAGTCGCGGTCGAGGCCGGAGAGGATCTCCACCCCGAGCTCGAGGAAGCAGGCATACCGCGGATACTCCCGACGCAGACGGGCCACGTCCAGACCTGTCGGCGACGCGCCAGCCCCGTACTCCGTCGAGACCCCGATCCCCAGGGCGGGGAGATCCCGGCAGCGATCTGTGAAGTCTGTCATTCCGTGGAACCTCGCGTTGCGTGCGGCCCTGCGCCTACCAGATCCGGACGCGGCTCTCCTCGTCCCGGTACATCGGGTCGCCCGGCTTGATGCCGAAGGCGGCATGGAAGGCGGGCAGGTTGGCCAGCGGACCGTTGACCCGCAGCGCGGTCGGGGCGTGGACATCCGACATGATGATCATGTCCTCGAACTCGGGACGATAGTGGCCCATCCAGCTCAGGGCGTATCCGAGGAAAAATCGCTGGTCGGGTGTCAGGCCGTTGATCAGGACCCCGCTCCGCCACTGTTCGGTGCGCTGGAAGGCCTCGTATCCGATGGCCAGCCCGCCCAGATCGGCGATGTTCTCGCCCAGCGTCGCCTGACCCCGCACCTGCCGGCCGCCCACCTTGTAACCATCGAACTGCCGGACCAACCCGGCCGCCCGGGCGGCGAACCGGACGGAGTCCTCGGGGGTCCACCAGGGCCTGAGGTTGCCGCGCTCGTCATACAGCCGGCCCTCGTCATCGAAGCCGTGCGTGATCTCGTGACCGATGGTGGCCGCGCCGGCGCCCGCGTAGAGAATGGCATCGTCCATCAACGAGTCGGGCAGCCCCGGAATGAGGAAGACCGCGGCCGGCAGGACAATCTCGACATTCAAGGAGGAGTAGTACGCGTTGTAGGTCTGCGGCGTCATATCCCACTCGGTATGGTCGACCGGGCGCCCGAGCTTGGAAGCTTCGTGGTGGAACCACCACTGGTGGACGCGGATTTCGTTGTCCAGCCAGGAGGCGTGGTCGATCTCCAGGGCGGAGTAGTCGCGCCAGCGGTCGGGGTAACCGACCTTCCTCTGCACCTTGGCCAGCTTGGCGAGGGCGCGCTGCCGCGTTGGTTCGCTCATCCAGTCCAGGTTCCGGATGCGGCCGGCGTAGGCTTGCACGATGTCGTCGACCAGCTTCTCGTAACGTGCTTTGGTGGCCGGGGAGCAGTGGCGTTCCACCCAGAGCTGCCCCAGCAACTCGCCGATGGCGTTCTCCTCGGCCTCGAGCGCCCGCTTCCAGCGTGGTCGCTGCGCTTGGCGTCCATCGAGCACCGTGGCGTAGAAGCGGAAGTCCTCGGCGTCCATCTCCGGGTGCAGGTTCGCGGCGAAGGTGCTGGCGAGCCACCAGGTCAGGTACTCCTTCCAGTGCGCCAGCGGAACCGACTCCACCAGGGCGTTGACCCGGACCAGGAACTCGGGCTGGCCGACCACCACGGAGTCCACCGCGGGGATTCCCATGGCGGCGAAGTCCCTCGTCCAATCAATCGCCGGGGTGAGCGCGGCCAGTTGACCGGCCGTGAGCTTGTTGTAGTTGGCGTAAGGATCGCGCAGCTCTTCCAGCGTCCGCGAAGCTTCCGCCAGCGAGGTCTCGATGGCCACGATGCGGGCAGCCGCGGCTTCAGCCTCGGCCGGCGCATACCCGGTGAACCGGAGCATGGCGGCGATGTGGCGCGGGTACTCGGCTCGGATCCGCGCCGTCGTGGAGTCCTCCAGGAAGTAATAGTCGCGCTCCGGCAACCCGATCCCGCCCTGGTAGAAGCTGACGATGTAGGCCTCGCTGTTCTTGTCGTCCTGCCCGATGTAGATCCCGTACAGGGCGCGCACGCCGCAGGTGTGGAGGCGTGCCACCGTCGACATCAAGTTCCCGGTGGTGCTGATGGCCGCGACCTCGGCCAGGAGCGGACCGAGCGGCTCAATGCCGCGGGCCGCGGCACCGGCGCTGTCCAGGGCAGCAAGCCAGTAGTCTCCCACCTTCTGCTGAATGCTTCCCTTCGGGGCTCCTGCCCGAGCCGCTTCCTCACAGATCTCCCGAAGCTGGTGGCGGATCTCCTCATCGACGACCTGGCCGACTCCCCAGCCGCGTTCGGTCGCGGGTATGGGGTTGTTCTTGAGCCAGGTGCCGTTGGCGTGCCGGAAGAAGTCTTCTCCCGGCGAAACGGCCGGGTCGACGTTTCGGATCAGCGGATCGATCTCGGCAGGCGGCGCGGTGACGCCGACGGTCGCCGTGGGGGCAGTCGGGCAGAACGCCAGGGCCAGCGCCCCGAGTCCGGCCAGTGGAGTCGACAGAAGGGTGATGCGTCTCATGGGGGGATTGGAACATGCGCGCCAAAGGAACGGCCACGAGATTCGCAGCGGCCGGCGCCGTCGGGGCCGGCGCGGTACGGCCGCGAGCGGGGTTCCTTGCCGGTTGACGGCCGCCCCGCTATCCTGACGGACCTTCCCCGAGGCGGCGGTTGGGGGCGAAGGTCCGCCCGCTCGAACGGGAGTTTCGCGAGGCTCATGGCGGCTGCCCGTTTTCGCGGAGGTGGGCCGTCGCGACAGGCAGGAGTGGAGAATGGCCCTGCTCTCTTTGCGCAATGTCAGCCTGGCCTTTGGCGGGTCCCCGATCCTTGACGGCGTCAGCCTGCAGGTCGAGCCGGGGGACCGGCTTTGCCTCATGGGGCGAAACGGCGCCGGCAAGTCCACCCTGCTTCACGTCGTGAACGGCGATCGCAGGCCCGATGGCGGGGAGATCCTGATGGCGCCCGGAACGCGAACTGCCCTGGTCGCGCAGCAGACGCCGCCGGGGCTGACCGGCTCGGTCTTCGACGTCGTGGCTGCCGGGATGGGACAGGCGGCCGGCCTGCTCACCGAGTACCACCATGTGAGTCAGGAGCTGTCGCGGCAACCCGACGAGCGGCTCCTCGCCCGGCTCGCCGCCGTGCAGAAGGCGCTCGAGGACAGCGGCGGCTGGAGCCTCCACCAGCAGACCGAGAAGGTGATCTCGCGCCTCGAACTGGATTCCGACGCGGAGTTTGCGGGTCTCTCGGGGGGAACGCGCAAACGCGTGCTGCTGGCCCGCGCGCTGGTCGGCGATCCCGAGCTGCTGCTGCTCGACGAGCCTACCAACCAACTCGATCTCGAGACGATCGAATGGCTGGAGTCCTTTCTGCTGCGATCCGCGCCCACCGTGCTTTTCATCACCCACGACCGGGTCTTCGCACGGCGCATCGCCAACCGGGTCGCCGAGCTCGACCGGGGGCGTCTCTACAGCTTCACCTGCGGCTACGACGAGTTCGTGCGCCGGCGCGAGAGTCTCCTGGAAAGCGAAATCACCCGGCTGGCCCAGCTCGACCGCAAGCTGGCCCAGGAGGAGGCGTGGCTGCGGCAGGGGATCAAGGCCCGCCGCACGCGCAACGAAGGGCGTGTCCGCGCGCTGGCGGCTCTGCGGGAGGAGCGCAGGCGGCAGCGGGAGCGGGCGGGTCATGTCCGGATGCAGCTCGGGGAAGTCGAGCGGTCGGCCAGTCTGGTGGCGGCGTGCGAAGATGTCTCCTTTGCCTATCCGGCCGGACCCGCGGAGGATGCCGCGCCGGACCGGCGCACGGTGATCCGGGGGCTGACCACGACGATCGTTCGCGGCGACAAGGTCGGCATCATCGGCCGCAACGGGTCGGGCAAGACGACCCTCCTCAGACTGCTGCTCGGGGAACTGGAACCGTCGACGGGAAGGATTCGGCGCGGCCAGCGCCTCGGGATACTCCACTTCGACCAGCTTCGCGAAGAGCTGGACCTCTCCCGGACGGTCCAGGAGAACGTCTGTGAAAGCGGTGACACCGTGATCGTCGGCGGGCGGGCCCGTCACATCATTGGATACCTCGCGGACTTCCTCTTCACCCCTGATCAGGCGCGCACCCCGGTGGGGGCGCTCTCGGGCGGCGAGCGCAGCCGCGTCCTGCTGGCCCGTCTCTTCACCAGGCCGTGCAACGTCCTGGCGATGGACGAACCGACCAACGATCTCGACGCCGAGACCCTGGAGCTTCTGGAGGATCTCATCCTGGAGTACACGGGCACGCTGTTGCTGGTCAGCCATGACCGCGAGTTCCTGAACAACGCCGTGACAAGCACGCTGGCGATCCAGGCTGACGGAACCGTGCGGGAGTCTGTCGGAGGGTATGACGACTGGGTGCGGCAACTGGAGCGGGAGTCGGCCGCCCGTGGAAGGCCGTCCTCCGCAGAGGGGGCCGTGGCCCCGGGATCGAGGGCGGGATCCTCCTCCGCCCGATCCGATGTGGTCGGATTCTCCCCTTCGAACGCCTCGAACGGATCGCAGGCATCGAGCGGGTCAGATGTCTCGGGCGCAGGCAGCCGCGTCTCCACCACGCCGGCCCGCCGCAAGCTCTCCTATAAGGAGGACCGTGAGCTGAGAGCTCTGCCCGAGAAGATCGCCGCCCTGGAGGAGGAACAGGCGCGCGCGCACAAGATTCTGGCCGATCCTGCCGTCTACCGGGAAGGTGGCGCACGCGTGGCCGAGCTCAATGCGCGGCTGATCGAGCTGACGAAGGAGATCGAGGCGGCCTACGGCCGGTGGCAGGAGCTGGAAGACCTCATACGTCCGTCGTGACCCAAGCCGCAAGGCCTGGAACACCGGCCGCAGAGCCCAGAACGCAAGCCGCAAAGCCCGCAACACGCGCCAAGTCACCTACGCCGCAGCATGTGTACGGACGGGCACGTTCACCGAAGCACCGGAGGCAGACCTGGACCTGGAACGGGATACACGCCGCCACGCGGGATCGGGGCATCACCTCCGGATCCAGGATGGCGTCGACGGCGGTAGAATCAGGAAACGCTGCCCTGGATCGAGCCGTCCATGTTGGGTCCGGTTGTATTGAGGGTCTTCTCGATCGGCAGCACCTTGAGTTCGGGCTTTTCCCACACCTTGCGCTCTTCCATGGCATCCTCCACGAATGGGGTTCCTTGACGAACCCGGATTCTGGTGGATCATTCGGCGAGCCGCAACCCCTTTTTTACTGTTTCCTTGGTTCTCTCCGAGGGCTTCCTCCCCTCGATCCCGAGCAGGTAGCTGCCCACGGACAGGCCGCGCGCCAGCTCATGGACGATGCGCCGCATCCCTTCCGGGGTGGCCGTTCGGCTGAGCTCCCGGGCGACCTCCCGCATCCGGCCCAGGTCCAGGTACTCCCGGCAGGAGGGCGACCGGCCCATCAGTTCAAGGCGTTCCTGGCAGGCGGAAAGGTCCGCGCGGAACCGGTGGTGGAGATCGGCTGCCTGCAGCCCCAACTTCGTGTTGCAGCGGACTTCCTCCGGTAGCAGCCCCCGCATGCCGCGGCGGATGAGCCAACGGTGGGTACCGCGGTCGAGGTGCTGCTCATCGGGGATGCCCAGGCAGAACTCGACCAGCGCCGAGTCGCGGGTCGGATCCCGCACCTCCAGACCCCAGGCCGTGCCGAGCTCCTGCCAGGTGGCCCCGGCCGTGTCCGACGCTGGGAGGAGAAGGGCCAGCCGTGCCGCCCGCGGGCTGGGATACCGCCCAAAGGTCGGATCATGCCCCGCCTCGTCCATCAACTGGCGCAGCCGGATGCGGCGGGCAAAGGCCGGGTGGATCGCCGAGTACGACATCCATACGGGGCGCAGACGCCGGCGGAGCGGGTACAAGGTCCCCACGGCCGCAGCCCGCAGTGGACTGAGGATCTGTCTTCTCACGCTGAGCATCCACGAAACGCGCTGGTGCTCCTTCCAGGCCCGCAGGCGATGCCAGGCAGAGGCCGCCCGCCCTCGGCGGAGCAGGTCCCAGACGATGCGATCGTGCCCGGCCCAGGAGATCCCGCCGTTGCCCATCTGGCCGGTCAGGAGGACGCCGAGATCCATCTCTCTGGCGGCGTCGAGGATCGCCACGATCCAGTAGTAGTTGCCACCGGCATGCCCCGGCTCGGGGTGGATCCGCACCTGGTGGTCGATCCCCGCCAGGGGCGTGACGTGGCGCGCCTCGATGGCTTGATGGTCGATGTTCGGCCAGCGGAGCGCCACCTCATGAGCCAAAGCCCATTCGTTGCCGATCCGTCGTTCCGTGGCGCCGTCGGGCGGATGGATCGGAACCGAGGTGAACGCGGTCACGGAGCCGCCCCGGCTGGAAAGCTCGCGGGCAGCGAGCGCGGTCACCGAGCCGCTGTCCAACCCCGCGCTGAGGGTGGCGCCGACCGGGCGAACGCTGCGCAGCCGGCAGCGGACGGCCTGGGCGTACAAGTCGAGGAATGCTTCGACGTAGTCATCGTCGGAGCCCAGGTGGATCGGGGCGACCGCCTCCATCGCCCAGTAGCGCCGGATGCGGATCGTTCCCGCTTTCCACGTCAACGCATGGGCCGGCGGCAGCCGGCGGATCGCCCGGTAGATCGTGGCGGTCCCGTCCCCCGGCCATGAGGTCAGCACCTGCGCGATACGCAACTCATCCAGGTCGCGCGGCAGGTCGACCAGGGCCAGCAGCGCCTCATGCGAACTTGCGAAGGCGAAGCGGCCCCCCGCCGGCCCGTAATAGAGCGCCGTCTGCCCGTAGGCGTCGCGCGCCAGACTCAAGCACCCGGTCGAGGGATTCCAGCACGCGAATGCCCAGTCCCCGCGGCATCGCGGGAGAGCCTGATCTGCCCAGCGCTGCCACGCCCCGAACAGGACCATCGAGTCGGGCAGCGTGGGACGTTCGACGGGGGGTATGTCGAGGGCGTCACAGAGTGCCTCCCGGTTGTCCAGGCGCGCCCGGCCGGTGAAGATCGCGCCGGATTCGCGGTCGAGGTGCGGCATGACCGGCGCCTGATCCTCGGGCGTGGCGATGAGGCGCGCATGGCCCAGGCCGGCGTGGCCGCCGCTGATCCGGACGCGGCAGCCGTCCGGCCCCCAGTGCTCCATGGCCTGCGCCATCCGCGACAGGTCCGGCTCCACGGGCGCCTGTTGCGGATCGATCAGGCCAAAGATGCCGCTCATGACGGGCGCGAGGCCTCCCGTTTCGACCTCGCTTCCGGCGGGTTGTCCTGCCGGGGCTCCGCCGCAGGTTCGCCGGCAGGCCGAGCAGTTGCATGCGGGGAATTCATGCGGGGGCTGACAAGGAAGCGGGCAACCGTGGCGTAGCGCTCTTTGCTCGTGGCGCCGGCCACGATGACCGGACCGCTGCGCAGCCAGGCATGGGCCCCCAGGGGCTGGCCGGCGGCCGGCTCGCGGGTCAGGCCCAGGTAGAGCGTGCTGGAGACTCCACGCCGGGCTAGCATCCGGCCGCCGGCCAACGCGGTCGCGAGGCAGGTAGCGCCCCGGGGCATCCGCCGAACGGCGGCCGAGAGCGCCCAGGCGACCCGCCGGATCTCGCGTTCGGCGCCCTGCTCGACGATCCGAGGGCTCTCTTCGTTGGGAGCGAGCCGCTCGCTGATCCGCCGGAAGGAGAGGAAACGGATCTGCCAGGCGGACGCGACGATTTCGGCGAGCGCTTCCATCGCGAGGAAAGCCTTCGCCGGATTGTGGTTCTGCTCCACGCGCACGCTCTCTCGTGAAGCGACTCGCTCAGTCGAGGAGCCGGATGAGCTTCTCGCGCAAGAGCTGCTCGAGAAACTCGCGGGTGTCGCGAAAGCATGTCTCCTGGTCGACGGCGTACTCCTTGCGGAGTTGGTCGCAGAGCGCCCGCACCTCAAGCGGCTCGGCCAGGAGCTCCCAGATGCGGCTTCCGGCCGAACCGAACCCGTAGTAGTTGTCCGTCTCCAGGCTCAAGATCACCGTCTCGTCTTCGATCCGGCTGGAGAAGGGCGAGTCGGCCCGCACCACTCTGGTTCGCGGGGTGATGGGCTCGGCTGGATCCATGATCGGGACGCTCCTCTCTGGCCGGGCTGGTCTGCTCTGGCGCGCAGTGTCCCATCCCTGTCCCGCGCGTTCAAGTCCGCGGGGATGATCCCTGCAGGTCCAGGACCAGGGCGGCCAGCCTCTCCAGGTCCCGCAGATCCCTCGGCCGCCAGATCCGCACGACGCGGCAGTGCCGGGCGACTTCGACGGCTTGGCGGAAGTGGCTCTCCAGGAGGTTCATGGGCCGCACGAAGGCGCCGCGGTACGTGCTCTCGATGACCGCCGCGGCGCGTTCCAGCGGGTCCAACTCGCGGTGGCCCATCACCTCCGAGTCTCCCTGGAGGAGGAAGATCGCCCGCAGCCTGGCGGGTTCTCGCGCGAAGGCGTCTTCGACGTCGAGCGCGAGCTTCGGGATGAGCTTGCGCGAAGGGCGCAGGCGCCGCGGGTCCGCGCCCGTGGCCGCCAGCACGTCCTCGCGAAGGTGGAGCCGGGGATACGCGGGATGGAGGAGCGGACCCTCCGGACCGAGAGCATCCACCGCGCAGACATCGTCCGAGAGAACTTCCAGTCCGCGACGTTGCAGGACCGCGGCCAGGGTGGACTTGCCGGCGCCCTGTTCCCCCGTGATGACGAAAGCGCCGTGCTCCCCCCGCAGGCCGCTGCCGTGGATCGGCAGCCAACCGCGTTGGAAGAGCAGGGCCCCCATGGCGGATCCGAGAAGAAAGATCCGCCACGAGTCCGCATCGGTCCCGGCCGCCGGTTCGACCAGAATCTCCCGCCCGCCCCGGATCAGGAAAGCGGCCTGGCCGTGGATGCGCAGCAAGACGGTGTCATCCACCGACTGGAAGGCGCCCGCGGCGGGCTCGGCCGGGTCGGGCTCGCGCAGGAGAGACTGCGGCACCTCTGCGCGGCGGATCAGAACATCGACGCGATCCGATCCGGGGAGCAGCTCCGGGCACTCAAACTCGCAGGCGATCTGGAGTCCATAAGCGCAATAGTGGAACAGGTTTGACCCTCCCGAAGCCGCGCAGACCGCGTACGGCGGGCGCCGGCATCTTCGACAGCAAGCGGTCTGGGCACCGGGACCGCGCAGCGCTGCCGACGTCCGCGTACGGCCTGTACCGACATCTCGGACAGCAGGATAGGCCAGCCGCGGGAAGGCCGCCACACCGTTGTTGTCGGGCGCGACTCCCTGGCCGTGCGGGTTGTGCTCGGCCCGGCCGCGCGCAACCGGGCATCCCTCCCGCGCGGCCGCACGAGCCCGCGCGTTCCTCCACGGCCGCACGCAGCATCGCGCGGTGCGATCCCTCGCGATGAAGTTTCGTTCGATGCCGATGTTGACGATGTGAGGCCTAGCGCGATACCTTGTGATTAAAATCACATCTCAGCCCAGCGCCGAAGGGAGGATGAAGATGACGGCGGGTGCTTCGGTGGGCTTGCGCGAACTGGCGGCCTCGGTCGCCGGGCAGAACGCGTTTCGGTGCTACCAGTGCGGCAACTGCACGGCCGGGTGTCCCATGTCAGGCCGGGGCGATCTGCTTCCGCACCTGGTCTTCCGCCACCTGCAGCTCGGATCCGACCAGCCGGTGCGCGCGCTCCAACCCTGGCTCTGCGTCGGCTGCCAGACCTGCGCGGTCCGTTGTCCCCAGGAACTCGACCTCTCCCGTGTGATGGATCTGCTGCGCGCCGAGGCCATCAAGCGGGGCACCGTCCCAGCCGAAGCCCGCCGCCTCATGCTCTTCAACAAGATCTTCGTGGATCAGATCATGGCGCGCGGCCGTCTGAGCGAAGTTCAGCTCGGGGCCATGTACAACCTGCGGGCGCGGGTCCCCTTCCAGAACATGACTGTCATCCCCGGGCTGCTCAAGCGGGGGAAGATCCAACTCGGAGGCCACACCATTCGGGTGGGGGCCGCGGCGAGGCGCAAGCGGCCGCCGGAGCCGGCGTCCGAACCCGGTTCCTCTTCGAGAACGCCTTCGAGCACCGCCGAGGATGGCCCCCGCCAGGGGAGGACGTCATGAGCCGCTATTCCTATTACCCCGGCTGTTCTCTGCACGCGACCGCTCGCGAGTACGATGAGTCGATCCAGGCGCTGGCGGGGCCGCTCGGCCTGGAATTGCGCGAGATCGATGAGTGGTGCTGCTGCGGGGCGACGCCGGCGCACGCCATCGACCCGAAGGCGGCGACGGCGCTCGGGATGTGGAACCTTGCCCATGCGGCCCGAGGGGGCCCCGAGCCCATCCTCACCGGGTGCGCCTCCTGCTTCTCGCGCCTGCGGGCGGTGCGCAGCGAGGTCCAGGCCGATCCTCAGGCCGCGCGCGAAGCGATGACCCGCATGGGAGTCCAGCCCGCCCCGGCGCCCGAGATCGTGCACATTGCCCAGGTCCTGACGGCCCCGGACATGCGGGAGAAGCTGAAGAGCCTGGTTGTCCGGCCGCTGAAGGGTCTGCGCGTGGCCTGCTACTACGGCTGTCTCCTGACGCGCCCCCGGGCCGACGATGCCCTCGACGACGCGGAGAATCCGACCATCCTCGAGGACCTGGTACGCCTCACCGGCGCCGAGGCGGTCGATTGGCCGCTGCGGCTGGACTGCTGCGGAGCCTCGATGACGCTCGCGCGCGCCGACCTGGTCCACGAACTCTGCGGCCGGCTGCTGGTGATGGCGCACGAGCGCGGGGCGCACTGTCTGATGGTGGCGTGTCCCCTCTGCCATTCCAATCTGGACTTCCAGCAGGACGCGTGCCTGCGCGCGCGGGGACATGAGTTCCGGATGCCGGTCGTCTATCTGACCCAGCTGATCGGGCTGGCCTTGGGGATTGCCGGGACACGGCTGGGACTCGAGCGGCATTTCGTGCCGGTGCGCCTGGATCAGTTCCTTTCCGCGGAGGAGGCTCCCCATGCCTAGGGTCGGTATCTTCGTCTGCCACTGCGGGGAGAACATCGGCCGTACCGTGGATTGCGCCCGGGTGGCCGAGGCGACGCGCGACCTTCCGGGTGTGGTCCACTCGGTCGACTACAAGTACATGTGCTCCGACCCGGGGCAGAACATGATCCGCGAGGCGATCCGCGAGCACCGGCTGGATGGGGTGGTCGTCGCGGCGTGCAGTCCGGCCATGCACGAACCGACCTTCCGGCGGGCCACCGCCAACGAAGGGCTCAACCCCTTCCGTTGCGAGATGGTCAACGTGCGGGAGCAGTGCTCATGGGTGCACGAGGATCGCGCGCAGGCCACCGACAAGGCCATCGACCTGGTGCGGATGATGGTGGAGAAGGTGAAGCGCAATCGGGATCTCTCGCCGATCAAGGTGCCGGTCACCCGCCGCGCCCTGGTCGTCGGAGGCGGCATCGCGGGGATCCAGGCGTCGCTCGACCTGGCCAACGCCGGCATTCCGGTCGTCCTGGTGGAGAAGGAGCCGTCGATCGGAGGGCACATGAGCCAGCTCTCCGAGACCTTCCCGACCCTGGACTGCTCGCAGTGCATCCTGACGCCGCGCATGGTCGAGGTGGCCCAGCACCCCTTGATTACGCTGCACACCTGGTCCGAGGTGGAGAAGGTCGAGGGTTTCATCGGGAACTTCCGCGTCACCATCCGCAAGAAGGCCCGCTACGTCGACATGAGCAAGTGCACCGGCTGCGGCGTCTGCCAGCAGAAGTGCCCCCAGAAGAAGATCCCCTCCACCTTCGACACCGGACTGGGCATGCGGTCGGCCGTCTACATTCCGTTCCCGCAGGCGGTGCCGAACAAGCCGGTGATCGACCGGGAGCGCTGCACCTATTTCAAGACCGGCAAGTGCCGGGCTTGCGAGAAACTCTGCGGCCCGCAGGCGATCGACTTCACGCAGGAAGACGAGCTGGTGACCGAGCCGGTCGGCGCGGTCATCCTGGCCACCGGCTACCAGCTCTACCAGATCGGCCAGCCGGAGGCCGGCCTGCGCGGCTATCCCGAGTACGGCGGCGGCACCATCCCCGACGTGATCGACGGCCTGCAGTTCGAACGCCTGGCCTCGGCGTCGGGGCCGACCGGCGGAGAAATCAGGAGACCTTCGGACGGCCGGGTTCCCGAGACCGTCGTGTTTCTCCAGTGCATCGGCAGCCGCGACGCCAGCAAGGGGATGGAGTACTGCTCCAAGATCTGCTGCATGTACACGGCCAAGCACGCGCTGTTGTACAAACACAAGGTCCACCATGGCAAGGCCATCGTCTTCTACATGGATGTCCGGGCCCCCGGCAAGGGGTACGACGAGTTCGTCCGGCGGGCGGTGGAGGAGGACGAGGTTCTCTATCTCCGAGGCCGCGTGTCGCGGATGTACCAGGACAAGGGACAGGTGGTGGTCTCCGGCGTGGACACGCTTTCCCAGCAGCCGGTCGAGATCCGGGCCGATCTCGTGGTGTTGGCCACGGCGGTTCGCGCGCAGCCCGGAGCGGCCCGCCTGGCGCAGCACTTCGGCGTCGGCTACGACGGCCATGCCTTCTACTCCGAGGCTCATCCCAAGCTGAGGCCGGTCGAGTCCGCCGCGGCGGGGGTGATGCTGGCGGGCGCCTGCCAGGGGCCGAAGGACATCCCTGAGTCGGTGGCCCAGGCCAGCGCGGCCGCCGCCAAGGTGGCCGTCCTCTTCTCCCGCGAGATCCTGGAGCGGGAGCCGATCGTGGCCGAGGTCAACGAGGCCACTTGCGCCGGGTGCCTGGCCTGCCAGGAGGTCTGTCCCTACGGTGCGGTGGAGGTGGTCGACATCATCGACAAGCAGGGGCGGGTCACGCGCCGGGTTGCTCGCGTCAACTCCGGCGTGTGCAACGGCTGCGGCACCTGTCAGGCCACCTGCCCGTCGAAGTCGGTCGAGCTGGCGGGATACACGGACGAGCAGATCTTCGCGCAGATCGGCGCGTTGGTGCCTTGATGCGCCACCGCGGGCCGCTCGTGGAGAATCGTCGCGGCTCGGGGATGGAGGGGAAGGGAGAGCAGGGATGAGCGGGAATGATGAGCGCGCCCAGAGTGGGCCGGGCGCGCCCTGGGAGCCGCGGATCGTGGCCTTTGTCTGCCGCTGGTGCACCTACGCCGGCGCGGACCTGGCCGGCACCAGCCGGCTGAAGTATCCGCCCCAGATCCGGATGATCAAGCTGCCGTGCACGGGCAGGATCGACCCGCTCTTTCTCCTGCGGGCCTTCGCCATGGGCGCCGACGGCGTCCTGGTCTCGGGCTGCCATCCCGGGGACTGCCATTACACCAGCGGCAACTACGCGGCACGGCGGCGGTGGGTGGTCTTCCGGGAACTGCTGGACCTGGTCGGGGTCGAGCAAGAACGCCTGCACTTCTCCTGGGTCTCGGCGGCCGAGGGGGGGAAGTTCGTCGAGATCGTCAAAAAGGTGACCGACTCCGTGCGCGCGGTCGGGCCCTTCGCAGGATTCGCCTCAGGAGAAGACGCCCTGGGCCACGGCTACGCGGAGAACCGGGCGGTCGCTCGCCTGGACGGCGGCAGAGGCGGTGTGGGCGCCGGGGGAGATGAACTCAGCGCGGCCGACCTGGATCGTATGCGGGCGGATCTCGCCTCCGGATCGGTCAAGAGCATCCTCGGCCCAATCGTGGCGCGTATTCCGGGACGCCTCCGGGCCGCGTGGATCACGGCTCCGGAAGCGGTGTCCCGACTGCGCCGCGCCGGCGCGAACCGCCCGCCGCTGGTCCCCTTGCTGCTTCGCCGGCTGCGACAGGATCCTGAGGGGATCCATGGGATCGTGGCGGGGCCTGCGGAGAGCGCGGCGCTCCTGGTACTGGCCGCGGAGCACCAGGTGGATCCAGCCCGCATCATCGTCTATTCGGTAAACGTTCCCGCCACGCCGGCGGCGTCCTCCGTGGCAACGCCCGCCGCCGATCCGGCCGCGGGAAGCCCACCGCCGGAAAGCACACTGCTAGCCTCCATTGCAGCGGCGCGGAACCAGGCGCCGGTCCCCCTGGTGCCCGATCTCAGCCGCCCGGCCGCGGAGCGACGCGCCTTCTGGAACGCCGCCTTCGATCGCTGCGTGCGCTGCTATGCCTGCCGGGAGGCCTGTCCGCTCTGCAGCTGCGTGCAGTGCGTTGCGGACAAGACCCGGCCGCGGTGGATCGACTCTTCCGCCACACCAGACGGGAATTGGCTGTGGAACGTGACCCGCGCATTCCACCTGGCCGGACGCTGCATCGAGTGCGGTGCCTGCACCGAGGCCTGCCCCGTCGGGATTCCGCTGAGTGCCCTGAGCATTCACCTCAACCGCGTGATCGAGCAGTCCTTCGGCAGCCGGCAGGACGGCGAAGCGGCCCGCTCGGCGCTCCTCAGCTTCCGGCTCGAGGACGAAGCGCCCTTCATCATGTGAGGGAGACGACGATGTCGCAGCAAAACGTTCAGGAAGGTTGGACGCTGGAGGATCTCAAGCAGTGGGTGGCTGGGCTCCTGGCTTCGCACCGCGTTGTCGCGCCCGTGGCCGCCCCCGAGGGAGCGGTGTGGGCTCAGGTTGACTCGCCCGAGAAGATTGCCTGGGACTACGGCAAGACTCCCGTCTCCCCGCGATCCTGGCTGCTGCCGCGCTGTGAGGAGCTTTTCGGATATGATCTCGGCTCGCATCCTCCCGCGGTGACCGAGCCGCCGCTGCCGGAAACGCCGACCGCGGTCCTTCTCCTGCGCCCCTGCGATGTTGCCGGCTTGCGCGCGCTGGACGCCGTGATGCGCTGGGACTACCAGGATGAGACCTACGAGGCGCGGCGGCGATCCGCCCTGCTGGTCAGCCTCGGTTGCCTTGAGGCTCCGAACCCGGAGAGCTGCTTCTGCCGTTCCGCCGGCGTGGATCCGTCCTGGGCTCCCGAGGCCGACGTGCACATCGAGCCGCTGCCGGGCGGCCGGCTTTATCATGTCTACGGGCTGACCGAGGCCGGCAACGCGGCCTTGGCCGGCGCTGCCCGGCCAGTAGCCGAGGGACGGGCCGCCCCCAGCACGGCGGCCGTGCCGGAGATCGACCTCGCCGGAGCCCGCGCCTGGATGCGCGATCATTTCGAGGATCCTCTCTGGCGGGAGATCTCCGAAGCCTGTCTCGGCTGCGGCGCTTGCGCCTACGTCTGCCCGTCGTGCCACTGTTTCGACATGGTCGACCAGGGGGATTGGCGGCGCGGTCGCCGCGTGCGCAACTGGGATTCCTGCCAGTTCGGTCACTTCACCGCGCACGCCTCCGGGCACAATCCCCGTCCGGAGCAATGGAACCGCTATCGCCAGCGTGTCTATCACAAGTTCCAATACTACCCCGACAAGTTCGAACGGCTGCTCTGCACCGGCTGCGGCCGGTGTATCGAAGCCTGTCCCGCCGGCATCGACCTGATCGAGGTGTTGCAGTCCCTGGCCGCGGCCGGACGCACGGAGCGGCCGGCCCCCGCAGCCTCCTGAGCAGGAGCCAGACATGAGAGCTTATACACCGCACCTGATGGAGATCATCGAGGCCCGGATGGAAACCCCGGACGTCAAGACCCTCAAGCTGCGCTTCCTTGAGCCGGGTCTGCAGGAGCGTTTCGAGTTCCGCGCCGGGCAGTTCGGTCTCTATTCGGTCTTCGGCGAGGGCGAGTCGACTTTCTGCATCGCCTCGCCGCCGACCTGGAAGGACCACATCGAGTGCACCTTCCGCGCGGTCGGCAAGGTAACCGACGTCCTGCGCCGCCTCGAAGCGGGCGACGTCATCGGCTTTCGTGGCCCCTACGGCAACACTTTCCCGCTGGACTCCTTCCGGGGAAAGGACCTGCTCTTCGTTGTCGGCGGCATCGCGCTGCCGCCGCTGCGCTGCGTCATCTGGAACTGCCTTGACCGTCGAGAGGAGTTCGGGAAGATCCGCATCGTCTACGGGGCCCGTTCCGTCTCCGACCTGGTGTACAGGGACGAGCTGGAGATCTGGAAGCAGCGCGAGGACGTCGACCTGGTCGTGACGGTGGATCCGGGCGGTGAGACGCCCGGCTGGGATGGCAAGGTCGGATTCGTGCCGACCGTCCTCGACCAGTGGGCGCCCCCGGCCGCCAACTCGGTCGCATTCGTCTGCGGCCCTCCCGTCATGATCAAGTACTCCATGCCTATCCTGGAGAAGCTCGGGTTCCAACCCCCGTCGATCTATACCACGCTGGAGAACCGGATGAAGTGCGGGATCGGCAAGTGCGGGCGCTGCAACATCGGCGACACCTATGTGTGCAAGGAGGGGCCGGTCTTTACGCTGGAGGAGATGTCGGCGCTGCCCGTCGCCAGCGATTACTAGCCCCAACCATGCACTCATCCGTGGCGTCCACCGCCGGCGGGCCCGGCGGCTCGGTCAGGAGCGGCCCCGGACGGTCAGGAACGGGGCCACGCTCGCAAGTACTGCGGCGGGACGGGAGGTTCCTGCCGTAGCCGGCGGGCTGCCTCGATAGGCCACTCCGCTCTGCGCAGGGACTCGCGGCCGAGCAGGATGAGATCGGCCTGGCCGGTGCGGATGATCGTGTCCGCCTGCTCGGGACTCGTGATCAGCCCGACTGCCCCCGTGGGGAGGCCCGCGTGGGCGCGGATACGCCGCGAGAAGAGCACCTGGTAGCCGGGTCCAGCGCTCGGGGGGAGCGCGGCCGGCGAGGCGCCGCCCGAGGAGCAGTCGATCAAGTCCACCCCGGCATCGCGCAGTGCCGGCGCCAGCCGCAGGATCTCCTCGATGTCCCAGCCGCCGTCGGCCCAGTCCGTGCAGGAGAAGCGCACCCAGACCGGCAGATCGTCCGGCGCCTGGCGGCGGACCTCGGCCAGGACCTCCAGAAGCAACCGGGCGCGATTGGCCAGGGAACCTCCCCAATCGTCCTGGCGCGTGTTGCTGAGCGGGGACAGAAATTGATGCAGCAGGTAACCGTGCGCGGCATGGATCTCGACGAAATCGAAACCGGCCTCGACTGCCCGCCGGGCGCCTTGGGCGAAGGACTGGATGACCTCGTGGACGCCGGCTTCCGAGAGCGCCGCGGGGGGACGCTCCTCGGGGCGAAAGGGATCCGCGGATGGTCCGACCGTTTCCCAACCTCCGTCCGCAAGACTGAGCTGCCCTCCCCCTTCCCAGGGGCGCCGTGTTCCCGCCTTGCGGCCGGCGTGAGCGAGTTGGATGCCGATGGCGCAGCCCTGGCCTTTCACGAATCGCGCGATGCGAGCCAGCCCAGGGATGTGCTCGTCGGACCAGATGCCGAGATCCTGCGGGCTGATGCGCCCCCTGGGCTCGACCGCGGCCGCCTCGCTGATGATGGCACCCGCCCCTCCGGCGGCCCGAGCCCCCAGGTGGACCAGATGCCAGTCGTTGGCGAGCCCGTCATCGGCTGAGTACATGCACATGGGCGAGACGACGATCCGGTTGCGGAGCGTCAGTGATCGCGTGGTAAAGGGGGTGAAAAGATGTGCGTCCATGGCGGGAGGATAGCTCGACGGCGCCGACAGGCCAAGCGCCGCGGCTCAACATTCTAGACACGACTGCGATCTGCGACAGATCAGCCTGTGGGCGCCAAGCGGCGCGCGGAAATGGGCTCGGCTTCCCACCCGTGTCGAACTCACGACGCATACTGGGGCCGACCTGGTGCCGGGAGTGGCCGCTACGTTCGCTGACCACGTGCGAGACCAGAGCGCCATCGATCGCTTCACCAGTGCCTACGTTCTACACGTCGGGGAGTTCTCGGCGCAGCCGGGTCAGCACCGACGTTCGTTCCCGCCTATGGCAGTCCTGGTGCAGCCGGCTCAAAGCCCGGACGCCCCAGACCCGACTGGGGCGAGGGTCAGCCCAGCCGGCTCATGGTCATTACCGGCTCGGCAGAAAGGGACGTGGCCACCATATCCCCCACCACGATCTCCGGGGAAGGGGCATGGTTCTTGAAAAACGGGGTCCCTTCCTGGTGAAAACCGACGGTCGGACAAGCCTCCACCTGGTGCCCTGGCCCGGTTTTTTTCGAAATGCCCGAACGAACACACTTGCGTAGCCGGCCGGCGCGGGTCCGCGGCCGCAGGTTTCTGGTGCGATGGGGTTCACGAATAATCCAGGCTAGCTTGCTTTCCGGGTTCGGGAGTAGGATCGGTTCGACCCGTGCGCGCATGAGGTGTCATGAAATCGACGGACAGACACAGCTGGAACGCCGCAGCACGCATCATTTCCGGCGGCCCGAGTCAGTCCCGCCCTGCTGTGGTCGCTCCCGCACCTGCCCATTGGAAAGCGCGATCTCCGATGTAACCGGCATTCGCCGTGAGGTCGCTGGACCGCTAACGCGAATCGTGCCGGAAACTGCGAAGGTAGCCATTTGACTGGGGGGAGTGATGGACACGAGGAGAGCGCAACCTGGAGGGCCTTCCTCCGGCGGTCGGAAGGGGTCGTCTGACGCTCCCCCGGCGGGGGAGGGCACTGACGGCGTTAGTGACCATGATTCGTCCGGAAGCGGGGCTGTTCTCTTCGGCTCCCACGAGGACGGCGGCCGTTCCACGGGGCCGAATCATCGACTCTCCTGGCGGGATGTGGTGGATTCGGCCTGCCGGATCACCGCTGAACTGGACCCGCCACAAGCGGTGCGCGCGATTGTAGACGGCGTGGTCGCCACGGTCGGCGCCGATCGCGGCGCGCTTTTCTTCGGCCATCGCCTGGATTCTCCGTTCGTTCCCGTTTACCTCTCCAACGTCGAGGCACGAGACGTCCCGCGAATCGACGGGATCGGCCGCGCCGTTCTCCGCGACACCCCGACCGATGCCTGCTTCGTCACGGCGGACGCTGCCGCGGAAGCCCGGCTGGCCGGTCTCGAAGAGGCTCGCGATCTGACGCACCCGTCCATGATCTGTGCCCGCGTACCCGTTCATGATGTCTGCTCGGGCATGCTCTTTCTGGACGCCCGGCGCAAAGGATGCTTCGACGACGGCTGCGCGGACTTCGTGGCCGCGTACTCGAAGCTGGCGGCCGTGTCCCTGCGCAATGCCCGCCGGTTCATCGATCTGCGGCTGGCCAACGAGCGCTTGACTCACCGCCTGGAGGCGCAGGACCGCTTCTGGGACCTGCCGATCCGCAGCGAGGCGATGCAGGGACTGCGGGAACTCATGGCGCTCGCCGGCAATGTGGAGTGTGGTGTCCTGTTATTGGGAGAGCCGGGCTCCGAGGTGGAGAGCGTGGCGCGCGGCATCCATGCCGCCGGCCCGCGGGCGCTTCGTCCCTTTCTCTCCTACAACTGCTCCGCCGGGCCGCGTCATCTCCTGGAGATCGAGCTCTTCGGGCATGCCCGCGGACCGTCCGGCGGTCCGCATTGGGGCAAGCCCGGTCTTCTGCGAATGGCCGACCGGGGAGTTCTTTTCCTCGATGAGGTTACGGCGCTCGACGATGGCGCCCAGCAGAAGCTGCGGCGTTTCTTCCAGGATGGAATGGTGCGGCCGGTGCGAAGCCGCGAGTCCTTCCCGGTCGATGTGCAGATCATCGCCGCCACGCGGCTGGATCCGCGGGCGGAGGTGCGCGCGCGTCGATTCGATCGGGAGCTGCTGTACCACCTGAGCACCTTCGAGATCAGGATCCCTCCCCTCCGGGCACGTCCAGCGGATGTGGTCGTGCTGCTCGACCACTTCACGCGCAAGCACGGCGCCTGGAATGGAGGCGCGCGCCCGGAGTTGACCAGAGACGCGCTGGGTTACCTGGAGCGCCACAGCTGGCCAGGGAACACGGCCGAGCTGGAATGGCTGGCCCAGCGTCTCCTGGCCATGGCCACGGGCGGGCCGATAGACCTGGAATTGATCCGCCAGCTGCTGGCGCCGCCGGGGGCAACGGACGGACGCGACCACGAACGGACCGCGCCGCAGCCCGCCATGGTCGACCCGACCGGAGCGATCCGCTCCCTGGCCGAGGTGGAACGTGAAGCGATCCGCGAGGCCCTTATTCGCACGCGCGGCAACCGATCGAAGACCGCGCGCCTGCTCGGCGTGCAGCGCAACACGCTGCTGCGCCGGATCGAGCACCTGAATGTTCCGCTGGATGGGATTCCGAACCGCCGGGGACGCAAGTAGCATCATGCCGGTTCTGGATTGAGGATTGTCACCTAGGGCAATCTACGATCCAGAACCTTGAAAGACCAGGTGGTCCCTTCCTTGCCATCCTTGAGTTCGATCCCCGCCGCGTCGAGGCGGTCGCGAATCTGATCGGAGAGGGTCCAGTTCCGGGCCTGTCGCGCCTGCTGGCGGAGCTCGATCAGCAACTCGACGAGTTTCGGGAGGTGGTCCGTGTCGGCCGAGGCGCGCGCCGCGCGGGGGCGCAGGCCCAGGATCTCCTCGAACGTCTCGCGGAAGAGGGCGCGCCAGGCCTCGAGGTCGGAACGGCTCGTTCGCGACTCAGGGGAGTGCAGCCGCCGGTTGATCTCGGCACAGCAATCGAAGAGCACGGCCAAGGCGCTGGGCGTGTTGAAGTCGGCGTCCATCGCCTCGAGGAACTGGCGTCGCGCGTGGGCTACGATCGCGCCGGCTTCCTCTCCCATCGGGCCCTCGGGGGCCTCCGGCAGTCGCTGGTCGAGTTCGTCGATGACGTTCCAGATCCGGTCGAGGCCTTTGGCGGCGGCCGCGATCGCCTCCTCGCTGAAGTCGGTGTTGGAACGGTAGTGCGTCGTCAGGATGAAGAAGCGCAGGGCCATGGGGTCGTGCCGCTGGAGCGCGTCCTTGATGGTGGTGTAGTTGCCCAGGCTCTTTCCCATCTTGGTGCCGCCGACCGTGACCATGTTGTTGAGCAGCCAGTAGCGGACGAAGGGGTGGCCGGTGGCCGCCTCAGCCTGCGCCACCTCGCTCTCGTTGTGGGGGAACATGTTCTCGAGCCCGCCGCCGTGGATGTCGATCGTCTCGCCGAGGTACTTCATGGCCATCGCCGAGCACTCCAGGTGCCAGCCCGGGTAACCTTCGCTCCAGGGGCTCGGCCACTTCAGGATGTGTTCGGCGTTGGCCTTGATCCAGACCGCGAAGTCGGCCGGATCGCGCTTTTCGGGGTTGACGCTCACGCGCGCGCCTTCCATCTGCTCGTCGACCTTGCGCCGAGACAGCTTGCCGTATCCATCGAAGCTCGAGACCGAGAAGTACACGTTGCCATTCACCTCGTAGGCGTGACCCCGCTCGATCAGGCGCCGGACCAGCTCGATCTGCTCCGTGATGTGCCCGCTCGGACGCGGGTTGATGTCGGCGCGCAGCACGTTCAAGGCATCCATGTCCTCGAAGTAGCTCCACATGAAGCGCTCGACGACCTCCATCGGCTCGACACGGTCATGGCGCGCCTGGCGGACGATCTTGTCCTCCCCCTGGTCGGCGTCGTCGGTGAGGTGTCCGACGTCGGTGATGTTGCGGACGTAGCGGACGGACAGGCCCTGCGAACGGAGATAGCGCACCACGATGTCGAAGCTGATGTAGGCCTTGGCGTGGCCGATGTGGCTATGGCCATAGACGGTCGGGCCGCAGACGTACATGCTCACGTACCCCGGAATCTGGGGCTGAAAGCTCTCGAGCGAACGAGACAGATAGTTGTAGACCTGCAGTGCCATGACCGTCCTCCCTGGCTGCTCCTGGAGTTCCCGTCCGCTCCTTGACATCGGCCGGTCGGCGCCGCGTATCCAGCGGTCCGATGCTCCTGCCGGAATCGGGTACGATCCTCCGCTTCCGGCCGGTAGGCCGGCTTGACAGCTTGCGAGTCCGGGGGTTGGAGACTGAGCGTGAAGGCAGAAGACTATCCGATCGCTCCGAGATCCTCAAGGAGCGCCGGCCACGCGATCGTCCACCTCAGAGGCCCTCCCGGCCCCGAATCCGCGCGGGGGTGTCCCGGTGGGCACCGGCCCGTTCGCTCACTCGGCCGAAGAGACGAAGTTCCAGTCCCGGACCACCAGCGGCGGGCAGACGACGCAATTGCCGGCGTAGCCGCAAAGCTCGGGTGTCCCGCGGTCGATCGTACGTTGCAGCATGCCGAGACAGCTATCGTTCCAGCGCATGCTGGCGACACCCCCGGCGATTCGGCCGTCCTCGATGAGGAACGTGCCGTCGCGCGTCATCCCGGTCCACAGGGTCTCGTGCATCTGCAAGGGGCGGATGTACCAGAACCGCGTGACCAGGATCCCGCGCTCGACCCCCGCGATCAGTTGCGGAAGCGGCTTGTCGGTCCCCTCCATGCGCAGGGCGAGGGGAAAGGGCGTGGGGGGGAGTTCCAGACGCCGGGCGGTGAAGCGGTCGGCATGCCGGCCCACGAAGAAGCCTCGGTCGATCCAGGTCACGGGCTGGTGCGGCACGCCTTCGGACGAAAACGGCATGGTCGGCAGCGCGGGGTCTCGCGGATCGCTCGTGACGTGGATCTCTTCGCCCGCCAGCCGTTCGCCGACCTTCCCGGACAGGAACGTCGTCCCCTCGTCGGTCATGCGCGCGTCCATGCTGCCCACCAGGATGCCGAGGAGGTTGGAGGCGGCTGCGGGGAGAAGAACCACCGTATAGCGCCCGGCCGGCAGCGTCCGGGGGCGGGCTGAGCCCAGGGCGCCCTCGATGGCCCGGGCGGCGACGGAGGCGGCCGAGATCCCGCCGACCTGGCCGCTGACATCATGCGCCCAGCCCGAGCTGTCGGGGGCGGTCACGGTGCAGCCGATCTCGACGTCCGTGCGGGCATGCCAGGCAAAAAGCCCTGCGCGGGTGGCGACGGCCGTCTCCGAAGGTGTGATCTCGACCGTTCCGGCCGCCTGGCAACTCGCTCTGCGGACGGCGGTGATCACGTCCTGGGCGATCCCGATCCGGTCCGCGGCCGGTAGATCCGCGGTGGCTTCGTCCCAGGCCTCGACCGGCAGATACTCCTGCGGCCCGAGAAAGGGCAAAAACTCCGGGTCGGGCGGTGCCTCGCGGGCCGCCTCCTCGGCTCTCTGTACGACCGCGTCCAGCGCTTCGGGATCGAAGGACTCGACCTTGGCCGAACCCCGGCGGTCGCCGAAGGCGACCTCGACGGTCACGCGCTGCGTCTCGAGATCGACGTTCTGGCTGACCAGGTTCGCCGCGAACCGCGTCGACATCTGCCGCACCCGCTGGAGGGTGACCAGCGCGTCGTCGGCGCGCACCCGCTCCAGGATCCGGCCCGCCGTCGTCCTGCAGAAGTCCTCGTTGCGCTCCATGGACGTCGTCCCCCGCCGGTCAGGCCTTGGCCTTGCCGAACTCCACCTTGCGGAAGCGGCAGGGGGGCGCGAAGTGCGTCATCATGCCGCGCTGCGCCGGCTGTCCCTTGCCGCAGTTGATCAGGCCGAAGGAGTCGAAGTCCTCCGGGCCGCACACGGCATCACAGGAATTCCAGAAGACAGGCGTGCGGCCGCGATAGACCACGTTCTTCAGCAGCGCCTGGCGCTTCCCGTCCTTGATCCGCCAGGTCATGTCGCCGCCGAATTGGAAGTCGAGGCGTTGCTGGTCGATGCTGAAGGCGCCGCGGCCCTCGACGAGGATCCCGTCGCTGGTGTCGGCGATGAGATCCTCGTAGCGGCCGCTTCCGGGCAAGATCCCGAGGTTGGGGATGCGCACGATCGGCGGGTACCACCAACCCTCCGCGCGGCTGCTGCCGCGCGAGCGCTCCTCCCCGATCAGGGGAGCGAACTCCCGGCCGGTGGAGTAGCCGGTGAGGATGCCCTCGCGGATCACATCCCAGCGCTGGCCTTCGACGCCCTCGTCATCGCAGCCCTGGCTCGCCAGGTACTCCGGCCGCGTGTTGTCGGCGACCACGTTGAGGATCGGACTACCGTAGCGGAAGTTGCCGAGCTTCTCGGGGGTGGCGAAGGAGGTCCCTGCGAAGTCGGCCTCGTAGCCCAGGACGCGGTCCAACTCGGTGGCGTGGCCGATGCTCTCGTGGATCGGCAGGACCAGGCCGGCCGGGTCGAGGATCAAGTCGTAACGGCCGTCGGAGATCTCCTCGGCGTAGAGCTTCTCCCGTGCTTCGCGCGCCACGACCGGGGCGCGAGCCAGCAGATCGGCCTCGCGGATGTGTTCCCAGCCGGCGTGCCGGCCCCAGGTGTCGTACATCCGGGTCTGCACGTCGCCGTTGCCGGCGGCGCGGGCGTAGAGCATGGCCCACGGCACGATCCGCGTCCGGTGGACGCGCGATCCCTCCGTGGAGAGGAAAAACTGCTCCTGCCGCTGCAGGCTCAGCAGCGCCCAGGCTTCCCTGATCTCGGGCTCGGCCCGCATCAATCGGGCGCACTCCAGGAGCAGGGCCGTCTTCTCGGACAGGCCGACCGCGAAGGGGTCCTCCCGGCGCGGCGTGTGGTACTCGATCTGGTGAGGAGTCTCCTCGGCCAGGACCACCGGTTGGTCGCGCAGGGGGGCGGTGGCGAGAGCGGACTCGACCGCGCGACGCGTCGCGGCGGCGACGGAATCCGGCGTCATCACGGAAACGGCGGCAAAGCCCCAGGCGCCGCCGGCGAGGCAGCGCACGCCCAGGCCGGTGCGCTCCTCGTCCTCGAGCTCCTGGATGCGGTCATTGCGCGCGACGATGCGCTGTTGCCGCGAGGCCTGGAAACGCACGTCCGCGTACGAGGCGCCCAGCCGGCGGGCCATCTCGGGGACGACCGAGGCGAGCTCGATCCAGTCACGTTCCGCTGTCATGAGTCCTCCAGGTTCCAGCCCGCGGCCGGACCACCGCGACCGGGGCCAGGGGTCCGGGCCGCGGCGAGACGACGGGCGAGAGTATAGCAGGAAGGTCGGGCGTGAACGATGCTCCTCCGGATCCCCAGGCCGGTTGCGGGAGGTCGTGGAGGAGCACTGTTTCGGCTCAAGGACCTGCAGGCGGTGGCTGCCCCGGAGACGGTCCTGGAGAGCGGGAAAAGCGGCGCGACGAGTGACGACGTCGCCTCTGAACTCCTGATCTTCCAGGGGGACCTGGCGCGCTCTATCGACCCCGGAGGCCCTTGAGCTCTTTCTCCAAGCGGTTCTCGATACTGGAGCACACCACCGCGCAGAGATCGAAGACCGACGGATCGTCCACCCGGTAGAAGACGTGTAGCCCCTCCTTGCGCCGCGCCACCAGCCCGGCCCGTTGCAGGTGCTGCAGGTGCTTGGAGACATTGGCCTGCGAGGCGCCGGAGCATTTGACGAGTTCCGAAACGCTCAGCTCGGCGTCGCTCAGGTGGTGGAGCAGACGCAGGCGCACCGGGTCAGCCAAGAGCCGAAAGCGTTCCGCGACCAGCTCCAGGGTTGCAGGGCTAGGTGACTTTGACGATCTCGACAGAGTGACCTCCGGGCTGAAAGCAATCTTCGGATTTCTCTTGCCTGTCCTCTACTGCATGACTATACTACTAAGCAGTCATATGGTCAATCGATCAATTACGAGAGTCTGGCAGAGACCTCAAAGGGGAGGCAAGCCCGATGGAGAGTCTGCAGAAGATGGAACGGCCCGGGATGCCGGATCGCGCGCGAGGCGCGGCCCAGCGTCATCGTCGCGTCGCAGCCTGGAGCGCCCTGGCAGCGTTGGCCTTGTTCCACCCTGTGGTGGAGGCGGCCGAGCCGCTGCCCGCTCCCGGCGATCCGCTCTCGCTGGAGCGAGCCGTGGCCATCGCCCTGGAGAACAACCCCATGGTTCTCGAGCGCGCCGCCGACATCGACGCGGCCCGTTTCGCCGGACGCCAGGCGCGGGCCTCCCGCCTGCCGGCGCTCACCTTCCGCCAGGTCGTCGTCCGCACCACAGCCCCCGCCGATGTCTTCGGCCTGACCATGATGCAGGAGCGTTTCTCCATGGCGGAGTTCGCCGACCCGGCTTCCAATCCCAACGCCCCGGAGGCCTTCGACGACTTTGCCTCGGAGTTCGCCCTCGGCGTGCCGCTCTACACGGGGGGGAAGCTCTCCGCCGGGATCCGCCAGGCCGATCAGATGCGGCGGGCGGCGGAGGCCGCGACCGGGTTCTCTCGCTACACCGTCGCGCTGTACGCCGCCGAGGCCTATGAGGGCGCGCTGCTCGCCTCCGCCTATGCCGAACTGGCGGTCCGGGCCCGGGAGACGACGGCGCGCCATGCCGCCTCCGCGCGTGACTTCTACGACGCCGGCATGATCGTGGAGAGCGACCTGCTGCAGGCCCAGGTGCACCTGGCGAAGATGGACGAACAGGTGATCACCGCGGCCAACGCCGCCCAGACCGCCCGCGCGGGGCTCAACCGGGTCCTGGGGATCGACGGCGGTAGCGTCTTCACCCTCGAAGATACTGGGCAGCCGGCCGACACGTCGTTGCCGGCCCTGGCGGAGGCGATCGAGCGCGGCCTGCGGGAACGCCAGGATCTGGCAGCGCAGAGGGCCCAGGCCGAGGCGGCGCGCCAGGAGACCAGGGCCGCGTTCGGCGGTTTTCTGCCGGAAGTGGGAGCCTCGGCCTCTTGGGTGGCGCACGACGACAAGCTCTTCGGAGGACACGGCCAGAGTACGACCCTGGCGATGCAGCTGCGCTGGAACATCTGGGATTGGGGACAGACCCACGCCGGCGTTCAGAGAAGCCGCGCCTCCCATCGCGCGGCCCAGGAACGGACCCGCGCGGCGGAGCAGAAGGCCGAGTTCGAGATCCGCTCCGCGCGCCACTCCGTGGAGGAAGCGCTGGCTCGCATGGAAGCCGCGCGACGCGGCGTGGCGTCCGCGGAACGCGCCCTCGCCATCCTGGAGGACCGCTTCGCGCAGGGCGTCGCCCGGATGACCGAGCTGCTGGATGCCGAAACCGCGGCCCACGACGCCCGGGTCCGCGAGCTGAACGTCCGATTCGACCTGTCGCGCGCGGTCCGCGCGCTTCTCTACGCCATGGGCCAGAATCCCGTCCCGGAGGTGCAGTCATGACCCGCCCATCCCTCAAGTCCGACGAGCGCCAACCTTCCGTCGCGGCGCGCCACCTCCTGGCGCGCTCCGCGCGTCCGGCGGTCCGGTTCCTGTCGCCAAGCAGTCTCCTGCCGGCGGTTCCGCGCTCGCGTCCGGCTGGCCTGACATCATTGACCCTGGCGGCAGGGCTCTGGCTCGCGTTCTCCCTGGCAGGCTGTGGTGGCCACGAGGACCATTCCAACGCCGTGCCGGAAGGGGCGCCCATTCCTGTTTCGGTCCACTATGCGTCGGTCAGCCGGCAGCCCGCGCTGACCGCCGCGGCGGGCGTCTTGCGCAGCGCCCGGGAGGTCGCCGTCTCCGGCAAGGTCATGGGCCGTGTTGTGGAGATCCGCAAGCGAGCCGGGGATCCCGTTCGCCGCGGCGAAACCCTGATCGTCATCGACAGCGGCGACATCCGCGGTCAGCTCTCCAGCGCTGAAGGGGCCCTGGCGCAGGCGAGGGCCGCCGCCACGCTGGCCGAAGCGAACTTCCAGAGGTTCGAGCAGCTGCACCAGCGAGGTTCGGCCTCGAGTCTCGAACTGGACCAGGCCCGCTACCAGCGTGACGCCGCCCTCGGCGCTGTCGCGCAGGCGCAGGGGGCTGTCGCCACGGCTGGATCCTATGGCAGCTATGCCGAGATCCCGGCACCCATGAGCGGAAGGGTCGTGCAGACCCTGTGCGAGATCGGAGACATGGCGGCGCCGGGGCATCCGCTCCTCCGACTGGAAGACCCGCAGGAGCTGCAGCTTCACGTGTCGCTCGATGCCGGGAGGGCCGCGGCAGCGTCGCCGGGCGCGAAGGTCTCGATCGAGGTTCCGGGGACGCCGGGCGGGCGCCACGAGGGGACCGTGGCCGAAGTCGTTCCCGCGGCTGATCCGGCGACCCAGACGGTCCTGGTCAAGATCGACGTCGCCCCCGGGTCCGGCCTTCAGGCAGGCGTCTTCGGGCGCGCCTTCTTCACCACGGGAGAGCGAGAGGGCCTCTTCGTCCCGTCCACCACGGTGCGCCGTCGCGGCGGCCTGACCGGCGTCATGGTCGCCGAGCGCGGCCGCGCTGCCTTCCGCCTGGTGACACTCGCGAGCCCCCCGGCCGACCGCTCCGGCGCCGCCCTCGCGGGCGCGGACCCCCTCGCCGGACCGGGCCGTCTCGCCGGGTCGGGCGCCGGCGGCGGCCTGATCGAGGTCCTTTCCGGCGTCGCCCCGGGGGACACTCTCCTGGTTGATCCGACGGGGGTCCTCGCCATCGGCGCCCCGATCCAGGTGCGATCATGAGCGGCCCCGGACCCGACCTGGGCGCCCTGGAGCGCGATGAACGCGTGATGAAGATGATGCGCCGTCCCCTGGGACCGGCGGGGCGCGTCGCCAAGGCCTTTCTGCACTCGAAGCTGACCCCCCTGCTGGTGCTGGCGTCCCTGGCCGTCGGCATCTTCGCCGTGATGATCACGCCGCGGGAGGAGGAGCCGCAGATCCAGGTCCCGATGATCGACGTCTTCGTGCCCTTCCCGGGCGCGTCGGCGGAGCAGGTCGAGCAAAGGGTCTCGACGCCGCTCGAGAAGCTCATCTGGGAGATCCCGGGCATCGAGTACATCTACACGACTTCCCGCGCCCACGTCGGCATGGCCATCGTCCGCTTCAAGGTGGGCGAGGATCCCGAGAACAGCCTCGTGAAGCTGTATACCAAGCTGATGGCGCATCCCGAGATGCTGCCTCCGGGCGCTGGTCCCCCGCTGGTCAAGCCGAAGTCGATCGACGACGTGCCGATCAAGGCGGTCACTCTCTACAGCGAGACCCACGACGCCTTCACCCTGCGGTCGGTGGCCCAGGAGATCGCCCTGGAGATCAAGCGGATTCCCGATATCGCGGAGGTGAACGTCATCGGCGGCGAGCGGCGCGAGGTCCGTGTGGTGCTCGACGCGGCCCGCCTGCGCGCGCTCCAGATGCCGGCCATCGGGATCGCGCAGGCGCTGAAGCAGGTGAACTGGAGCCTGCCGGCCGGGTCCGCCACCGACAACAACCGCGAGATCATCCTCACCGCCGGTGATTACCTGCGGACGGCCGATGAGATCCGTTCGGTCGTGGTGGGCGTGCGGCAAGGGCGGCCGCTCCAGCTGGGCCAGGTCGCCGAGGTGATCGATGGACCGGCCGAGCCGGCCACCTATGTGCTCTTCGGAGCCGGGTCCGGCGTCATCGACGCTCCGGCCGTCACCATCACCGTTTCCAAGAAGCGCGGCAGCAATGCCGTCGTGCTCTCCCACGCGGTCGAGAAGAAGCTGGCGGAACTGCGGCGCACGACCATCCCTTCGGGCGTGCAACTGGCCACCACCCGCGATTACGGCGAGACGGCGCAGGAGAAATCCAACGAGCTGATCTCCCACGTGCTCATCGCCACCCTGGCGGTCGTGCTGCTCATCCTGATCGCCCTCGGGCGGCGTGAGGCCCTGGTCGTGGCAGTGGCGGTGCCCGTCACGCTGGCGCTGACCCTGGCCATGAGCGCGGTCTTCGGCTACACCCTCAACCGTGTCACCCTTTTCGCCCTCATCTTCGCCATCGGCATCCTGGTCGACGACGCCATCGTGGTGATCGAGAACATCCACCGGCACCTGCAGCTCGGCTGGGCCAACCCGGACCAGGCGGCGATCTACGCCACCGACGAGGTGGGCAACCCGACCATCCTGGCCACCTTCACCGTGATCGCCGCGCTGCTGCCGCTGGCCTTCGTCTCCGGCCTGATGGGGCCCTACATGCGGCCGATCCCGATCAACGCCTCGGCGGCGATGTTCTTCTCCCTCCTGGTCGCGTTCATGGTGACGCCGTGGGTGGCCCTGCGGGTCCTGAAGAAGGACCACGGGCACGCGCCGGCGGAGGCGACGGCCGAAGCCGATCCCTCCGCGCCGCGCGCCTCGACCGCGGCCGAAAGCCGCACCGAGCGGGTCTACACCCGCATCATGCGTCCGTTGATCGCCAACACGCGCCTGCGGGCTCTCACCCTCGGCGGCGTCGTCCTGCTCTTGCTGGCGTCGATGTCGCTCGTCTACTTCCGGGCCGTGCGCGTCAAGATGCTTCCCTACGACAACAAGAGCGAGTTCCAGGTGATCGTCGACATGCCCGAGGGTTCGAGCCTGGAGGCGACGGCGGCGGCGACCAGGGAACTGGCCCACGTGCTGCGCGAAGAGCCGGAGGTGACCGACTATCAGGTCTATGTCGGCACGTCGGGGCCCATCAACTTCAACGGCCTGGTCCGGCATTACTTCCTCCGCGAGGGCGCCAACGTCGCCGACATCCAGGTCAACCTGGCGCCGAAGCATGACCGCAAGGCGCAGAGCCACGCGATCGCCAAGCGGGTTCGCCCGAAGCTGATCCCGATCGCGCAACGGCACGGGGCGAGCATCAAGGTGGCCGAGGTTCCGCCCGGGCCGCCGGTGCTCTCGACCATGGTGGCGGAGATCTACGGCCCGGATCTGCGGCGTCAAAACGAGGTGGCGGCGCAGGTGAAGGAGATCTTCGAGACGACCGAGGGGATCGTCGACGTCGACTGGTACGTCGAGGACCCGCAGCCGGAGGTGGTCTACCGGATCGACCGCGAGAAGGCGGCGCTCGCCGGGATCACCCCGGAGATGATCGTCCAGGAGCTGCGGATCCACGGCGCCGGGGCCGAGGTCAGCCTGTTGCACGACCCGGCGGCCCGAGAAGCGGTCCCCGTGGTCCTCGCGACCAGCCGGAGCGAACGGCGCGGACTGCAGGATCTGTCGTCGATCGCGCTGCCGGCCGCCGACGGGAGCATGGTGCCGCTGGCCGAGGTGGTCCGGATCCAGCGCCAGGTGGCCGCCCCGGCCATCTATCACAAGAACCTTCGGCGCGTCGTCTATGTCACCGCCGAGGTGGCCGGCGCGCAGGAGAGCCCGATCTACGGCGTGCTCAACATGCAGAAGCGAGTCGAGGAGATAGCGCTCCCCGAGGGCTACCGGATCGAGCAGCTCTACGCCGCCCAACCGAAGTCCGAGGACCGGTTGCGGATGAAGTGGGACGGGGAGTGGCAGATCACCTACGAGGTGGGACGGGACATGGGTCTGGCCTTTGCCGCGGTCATGTTGCTGGTCTACGCGTTGGTGGTGGCCTGGTTCGGGAGCTTCACCATCCCCCTGATCATCATGGCGCCGATCCCGCTCACCCTGATCGGGATCCTGCCGGGGCACTGGCTCGGCGGCGTCTTCTTCACCGCCACCTCGATGATCGGGTTCATCGCTTTGGCCGGCATCATCGTACGCAATTCCATCCTGCTGGTCGACTTCATCAACCTGGAGCTGGCCGCCGGCGCCTCGCTCGAGGAGGCCGTGCTGCGGGCCGGCGCGGTTCGTTTCCGTCCTATCGTCCTGACCGCAGCGGCGCTGGTGGCGGGCGGCTTTGTCATGGTGCTGGACCCGATCTTCCAGGGTCTGGCCATCTCGCTGATCTTCGGGGTGCTCGCCTCCACGGCGCTGACCCTGGTCGTCATCCCGGTGCTGTACTACCTCCTCCTCCGCCGGCGCTCGGCGTAGGAAGTGGCGCATTCAGGGATGGGGTTCTGTCATGGACATCAAAGGAAGGGGCTTTGTCATGGACATGCATCAGTGGCTGCGCGCGATCGCCGGATTCTTCGTGCTCCTCTCCGTGGCCTTGGGCACTTGGGTGGATCCCCGGTTCTACTACTTCACGGCCTTCGTCGGCCTGAACCTGCTGCAGTCCGCCTTCACCTGCTGGTGCCCGATGATTTCCCTGCTGCGCCGCTTGGGGGTTCCGGAGCACCGGTAGCCCGGGAGCGACTTCGCGCGGGCAGACCGCGACGGCAGAGCGACTGACGGAGGAGGTCCCATGCAGATGGTCATGATCATCGTCGAGAACAGCTTCAAGTCCCGCGTCGAAGCGGCCCTGGCGGAGCGGGAGGTCCTGGGTTATACCGAGATCCCGACGGTCTACGGGGCGGGCCGCAGCGGGCTGCGCCTCGGCTCGGGGGCCTTTCCGGAGAGCTCCTCCATCATCTTCACCGTGGTGGAAGCGGGCGAGGCCCAGGAGATCCTCGACGCCATCGACAGCTCCTGCGCGGCTTGCCGGCAGGCGATGCGCATCCTGGTGTGGAACGTGGAGCGGATGCTCTAGACCGGTTGAAGGAGCCGCCCGGAAGCAGGGGGAGCAGCCTGGACCAGCGCCCCTTCCGCGCGGAGACGCCGCGGGCGCTCGGGTCCGAGGAGCGTCAAGACGCCGTGCAGCTCCTCGTCACGGGGCTGGGCCGAGCGCTACACCGGGGGCAACACGCTGGTGCCGGTGGCGCAGTCCGCATTGTCGATATCGAGCACGATATTGCCCGAAGCATCGGGCAGGATGGCCCGGATCTGACCGAAGGGGGCGAACGCGACATATACGCCGGCCCGGTGCACCGAGATCCGCGCCCTGATGAGGCCATCGTAGAGCTGCAGGTCGCGGCGCGTTTCGCGGGGTTCGCGGCCGATCATGTTCGCCGAACTCCGGCGCAACACCCGCTCGGCGGCGTCGTGCAGGACGGGCTGCATGGCGCGAAGGAAGGCGAGACGTTGCGCGGGTTCGAGCCGCTGCAGACCCTCGAAGACGCCCGTCGCGGACAATCCGAGCCGTCCCGGCACCAGGCTGTAGAGGTCGGCGGAGGTTTCGTAGTAGACGTCGGCGAAGTGAGCGCCCCGGCTGGCCAGACTCAATCGGCCCAACGAGCCGCCCGTTCCGAAGCCGACCTGCGCGAAGGACCGGGCCGAGAACTGGATCTCGAGCGACCCTCCGGGCTCCCTCTCCGGACAGGAAAGGCAGAGCCGCAGGTCGGAGAAGATGGCGTCGAGATAGAAGTGATCCGGATGTTCGATGAAGAGCTCGTGCTGGACCAGGATCCGAGGCGATGAGGCCGCCCAGACGTGGCCTTCGAGCTCTTCCGCGCACGCGCAGTCTCTGCAGAACTCGGCGACGATGGAAGCGGCGTCCGCCAACGAGGCGCTTCGAAGGCCGTTTTCCAGACGCCGGGCCAGCCACTGGCCGTGCGCCCAGCTGTTGAGCAGATTCTGCGAGAGCGCGTAGCCGCCGTACACCTCTTCGTCGACCTGCGCGACCTCCTCGAGGAACTGCCGCAGATGGGGCCTCAGATCGACGTCGACCTGCGTGAAGTAGGCCCCGTGCTCGGCCGGCGTGAAGATCGATCTGGCGGCCGTCGCCCACGCGACTCGCCTGTCGGTTTCCCCGTCTTTGGCGAAGCCGATCAGCTCGTGCGCGAGCACGGGTTTGTCATCCAGAATGGAGCCGCCGGGGACATCGACCGGAACCGGCGTTGTTCTCCGAAACCGTAGCGGCGACCGGGCGTGCGGTATGTTCCGAAGCGTCTCTTCGAGGAAATCCTTGACCGCTTCCTGCACGGTCTCCCGGGCCAGGTCGAACGTGTTGATGGCGAACTCGACCATGTCCTCGACGAGTTGGTGTACGCCGGTGGGGATCTCGCTGTCGAAGGCAACCGTGACCTCTCCGGTCAGCGATACCGAATCGCTGTCGAGGGCGGCCGCGCTGGGGCCGCCTGCGATGTCCGGATGGATATTCGTCGTCAGCGTCGCGCCCGTGATGCCGACGCGCAGCCGGGTCGCATTCCAAAGCAGCAGAGTCAGGACGGTGATGGCGAGCGCGGCGCCGGGGATCAAGGCCGGCAAGCCCGCTATAGCCGCCAGCAGGATGCCCCATCCAATCGGGCCGAGGCCGACAAGAAAGAGGATGGAGGCGGGCAGCGCGACCGGAGCGATGACCGCGGCGGCCACGACGACGGTGCCTATCAGAATGCCCAGGTTCACTCCGGGTCCCC
Organism: Candidatus Eiseniibacteriota bacterium; assembly: GCA_029569475.1. The sequence continues at coordinate 40,599 of JAKQSZ010000039.1, forward strand.
ACTCGAGGCGAAAATCGATGTTGAACTCCGGTATGTTCGCGACGAGGTCGATTCGCGGGTCGGACCCGTCTGGATCGGCCGCGATCGAGAGCTGCTGAAGCAGGCTTTCGCGGTTGAACCGGAGGGCGACCGATTCGAGTTGAAGGTTGTAGCGGAAGAGGTCGCCCGAGGAGTCAGGCCAGCGTCTCGGACCGGAATCGCCTTCGAAGGTCTCCTCAAAGCGCCCGAGACGTTGAGCGAGCACCCCGTCCCGGATGGCCGCCTGCGCGGTGGGCGTAAGCGCGTTCCAACGATCCTCGCCTTCAAGTTCCGACTCCAGAATGGCGGCGATCTCGTCCTCGACCTCGTTGGGCAGGCTGACCGGATCGTCCTCGCCGCCGAGGGGGAGCTCTTCGGCGTCCGACACCAACCCGCGGGCCAGGGTTTCGGCAAACCGCAGCAGCATGCCGGGGCGTTGCGGATCGGGGTTCATCAAGAAACAGAAGAGCCCGTCGTTCTCGTTGTTGTCTTCGTGGAAGGTGCGGAGCTGGTCCAGCCAGTCGACGACGAGCGTGACATCGGTGCCGCCGGCGTTGCGGGTGCCTTCGAAGCCGTCGAGCCGCTTGGTCGCCATGTTGACGAGGTGCGCGATGTGCTCGGTGAGCATGCGGCGGAGCTCGATCGCGCTCGTGACCCGCAGGGTGGATTCCTGGCACTCCTGCAGGACGAGCTCGAAGTCGGGCTTCGGAAAGGTAGGCAGGAACTGGCCGGGCGTGGCGAGACGCGCCCCGGCGCGCTTGCTCCCGACATCTACGGGATGCCACTTGCCGGAGGGCTTCGGATCCTGGGAAGCCGGCCGCAGGTCACGGAAGCCTGCGGGCAGGCCGAAGCGGCCGGCGGGAGTGTCCGCGAGCTTGAGATCATCGAGGCTGATGTCGCTGATCCTGGTCGAACGCCGGCCCGCCTTGGTCATCAACCAGCTCTGCATGCGGACGAGCACGCGGGTGGCGGTATACCTGCCGATCAGCTTGCGAGTGGAGAGCGGGATCTTCCCATCGCCGAAGATGATGTCGAGCAACCGCTCGGCGAAGGGAAGGAGGGTCTTGTCCGGGACGAAGGTCCCTTCCCACACGAGCTCGATCGGTTCGTGATAGGTGATCCGGACCAGCAGCTCGCCGTTCTCTTGCTCCTGTTCGTCGAGTTCGAAGGATGGCTGTCTTGTCTCGAAATCGTCCGGCTCGCGGATCATCTGTTCGGGCGAGAGGCGGAGAAACGCGCGATCGCCATGGTTGAGGTAGAGGCAACCGAGGCCCGGGTGGCGGATGAGCGTCTGGCCGCCTTTCCCTGTGTCCCAGTCGAACCGGAGGAAATCGGCCCCGGCCTCGAAACGCGCGGCAGGTTGGCGAGGGGAGATGCGCTTCTTGCCGGCGGGTATCTTCATCTGTTCCTGGAGCCACTCCACATCGATGAACGTGCGGCGGGTCCCGGTGACGCAGGGAATGGGGGATGCTCCCGGTTCCGGCCACGGCTCTGCAGAGGGCTCGAGGAGCCTCTGGATCGGATCATCGGCTTTCAATGCCAGGCCTCCCACAACGGACCGTTCAGGCCCGGTCAAACCGTTCAGGCACCAGCGGATCATTCAGACACTGCCAGACCACTCACTCACGGCCAGACCAATGAGGCACGGCCAGACCATCCGGACACGGCGGACCACTCAGGCACGGCCAGACCGTTCTGGCGCCGCGGACCACACACGCATGGCCAGGCCATTCAAGCCCGGCCAGACGATACAGTCGAGGACAGACCATTGAGACAGGGACAGACCTGACAGGCAAGTACATTCCATGTCTCACTCAAGATCGCGGTCAGAGACTTCCAAGCGGTCATGCGGCCGTCGTATCAGAGAGCCTGCCGGCAGCGACTCCTCGAGGGGCTCCGTGCCACGCGCGCTTCCGTCTCCCTCGGCAGGCCCGCGGCCGGAACGCGGAGACCACAGGTGCCGGGACGACGTCGACCAGGGCGGCCGACGAACCGGCCGCGACCGGGGCTACCGGTCCATGTGCCCGCGGCCAGCCGGTACCCGGCCGGCGCGCCGCCGCTGGATCGCACAGATTCGCTGCGCGCCAGGGACCGTTCGAGGCTGACCCGCAGTCAAGGAGGCAACATGGCTCACCGTCATCGCAATCATCGGATGCCGCGTCCATGGATACTGCTCCCCATCTCCGCCGCCATCTTTCTCTCTCTTGGTGAAGGCGCCAGGGCGTCGATAATCCCCTTGTCCTATTTCCGCCAGGTGCAGACCTTCGCATCCATCGCCCCGACCAATGGCGGCAGCGGGATGTTCGACAGCGACGTGGTGGACGACCAGGGGCCTGGCCTTTTCGAACGCGAGGTGATGTCTGCGGTCGAGGACCCGCACGGGAGCACGGCCCAAGGGCACGCGGTCCAATCCTCGACCATCATGGCGGACGCGGTCCGCGCGGCGGCAAGCTTCTCCGCCAGCGCCCATCTTCAGGGGGAAACTCAGTTTGCCGAGGGGCTGGGCTTCACGAAGCTGAGCTATCAGTTCGAGGTGGACACATCGACCCCGTATGTCATCGACGGCACGCTGATCGCCGATGGTAACGGCCGCGCCTCGATCCTGTTGCTCGGACAGGGTTCCGGAGCGCTCGTCGACGTTACCGCGGTCGGCAGCGTGACGCCGGTTCACCACGAGGGCGTGCTGCAGCCCGGACGTTATCAGTACGACGTGTGGACCTCCGGATATGGACAGGCCATCGCCCCCGACCAGAACCATCCGGCTTCCGGATCGTTCGACGTGGCGTTCGACCTCACCTCCGAACCTTCCGCGGCGCCGACTCCAGGGATCGGCGCGGCGGGAACCGGCGCAGCCGCGGCGCGCATCTATCCCAACCCGGTCCGGCTCGGAAGCTCCATCGCTCTGTCGAACCTGTCGGAGTCCGCGCGCGGCGTCCGCATCTTTGACTCGACCGGCCGAGCGGTGCGAACCCTTCGATTCCCCGGGGCTCAGAAACTCGTGTGGGACCTGCGGGATCAACGCGGAGAGCCGGTGTCGCCGGGCCTCTACTTCGTCCGCGTGGATGGCCAGGGAGCGGCCAAAGCGATCGTCCTGCGTTGACGGCAGGCTCGGATCGGTGCGACTTGACCTGGAGCTTCCCTCGGATCAGAGGCGGCTGGCGGACCCCGAGGCGTTCGTTGACTATCACCGCCACACGCTCGTGTGCTTCGACGAGATCCAGCGAGCTCCCGGACCGGGCGCGGCCGTGCTGCCGTTGCGCGAAACTGATCGACTGGGCGCCGCGAATCCGTGAAGGCGAGCCCCATCCGGCCATCCGGCACGCCGCCGCCGGGCCCTGACCCATGCAGGCGGCGATGGCGAAGCGGCCAGCTCGACTCATCCCGACAGGCGCTCCGGGAGGGACTCGCCGGCGAACCCGCTCGTCCGTCCGTGGAGCGGCCATCCGGCAGGTGCTATCCTCCGGCCATGGCCCAGCCCAAGAGAATCGCGATCCTCTCCACCGGGGGCACGATCGAGAAGACCTACAATGAATCCGACGGCGCGCTGCGCAACCAGCGCAGCGTGCTGGAGATCATGCTGGCTTCCCTGGTTCTGCACGGCGTCACGGTGGACCGCGTGCCGGTGATGAACGTCGATTCCCTGGAAATCAAGCCGGAGGATCACGAGCGGATCGTGCGGGTGGTCGCCGCCTACTGCGAGTCTCATGATGGGGTCATCATCACCCACGGCACGGATCGCCTCTCCATTACGGGAGAACTGCTGGTGCAGCGGCTGGGAGCCCGCCCGCGGGTGCCGATCATTTTGACGGGGGCGATGCGACCGTACGAGTTGCGCAACACCGACGCGCTGCAGAACCTGACCGAGGCGCTCCTGGCGGTGCAACTGGTCGAGCCTGGGGTCTACGTGGCGATGCACAACACGGTGCTGCCGTTCCCCGGGGTCGTGAAGGATCACGAGAAGATGACGTTCCGGCGATTGGAGGATTCCTGACCCCTCCGGCGAGCGGCCGCGCCGGCTGCTGGCCGCACCGGCAGCGCCTCCGCGGTCCGGGACGGCAGCGCCTCCGCGGTTCAGGCCGGCAGTCCCCGAGCGATCTGGACTGGCCGCGCCCGAGGGGTCTGGATCGGCGGCGCCCCGGCGGCTTGGGCCGTCCGCGCCTTCCCGGGGTGGGCCGTTTGCGGGTGGCCGTTGCCGGTGTGCTCCTGGCGATGGCCCTTTCGGCTCCGGTCCGGGCGGGCACGGTGAGCGGCTTCGTCTACGGCGGCGACAACGGCGAGGGTCTGGCCTTCACCCATGTCCAGGTCAAGGGTGAGAGCCGGGGCACCCTCTCCGACGAGCACGGTCGCTATACCCTGGCCGGCCTCCCCCCTGGTCAGCACACCCTGGTCTTCCGGCGGATCGGCTATCAGGCGGTGGAGCGAGTCGTCGATCTGACCGTGGAGTCCTCCCTGAGCCTCTCCCTGGAGCTTCCTCCGGATCAGCTCACCCTGGACGCGATGGTCGTGGAGGGGCAGTCGCTCGCGACCCGGCCCGAACCCGGCAAGGTCACCCTGCGGACCCGCGACGTCCTGCGGCATCCCGGCATCGCCGAAGCCGATCTCTTCCGGTCACTGCAGGCGCTTCCCGGCGTCAATACACTCTCCGACTTCTCCAGTGGCCTCTACATCCGAGGGGGGAGCCCGGATCAGAATCTCATCCTCCTGGACGGGCTGGACGTGTACAACCCCAACCACCTGTTCGGCTTCTTCAGCACGTTCAACGTCGACGCGGTCAAGACCGTCGAGCTGCAGAAGTCAGGCTATCCGGCGCGTTACGGGGGACGCCTCTCCTCGCTGCTCGACGTCCACAACCGCGACGGCAACCGCAAGGAGGTCGAAGGGACCGCGCGGATCGGGCTGATCGCCTCCAGCCTCACTCTGGAAGGGCCCTGGTCGCGCGGATCCTGGATGGTCTCGGGCCGGCAGACCTACATCGAGCAACTGGCCCGCAGCGCGCGCTACCGGGTGCCCTATGGCTTTCACGACCTGCATGGACGGCTCAATCTCGACCTGGCGGGGGACGACCGGTTCTCCCTGAGCTACTACCAGGGACGCGACCGTTTGGATTGGGACCGCCCTGCCCTGGATCTCCTGGTCGACTGGGGCAACAGCACCTGGAGCGGCCGGTGGACCCACGTCTTTTCTCCCCGGTGGTACGCTCGGTTCCTGGTCGGGCACACCAGCTTCGACTCCCGGGCCGAGTTCTCCTTCCGTGACCTCAAGTTCGCCATGAGCAACCGGATCGAGGACCTCTGCTTCAGGGGCGACCTCTCCTTCGTCCCGGGGCCGGGCCATCGGCTCGAGCTGGGGCACGAGTTGAAGGCCCTCGACTTCCACTTCGATCGCCGGACGGAGGAGGAGTATCTCCGGTTCGATTACGACGGGACCTACGGCGGGCTCTACCTCCAGGACACCTGGACCCCGTCCCGCCCCTGGGAGATCCAGGGAGGACTGCGCGCCGACTACTACTCCGGCGGCCGATACTTCCGGGCCGGTCCACGCCTGCGGGTGCGCCGGGAGGTCAACGCGATCACCAGCGCCTCGCTCAGCTACGGCGTCTACCATCAGTTCCTCAACCTCGTCTCGCCGGAGGGCTCGACCGGGGCCTCCGACTGGTGGTTTCCCGTCGATCGCACGGTGAAGCCGGGCCGCGCCGATCACTACGTGGCCGGTCTGGAGATCCGGCCGCGGCAGGAGTACAACCTCGTCTGCGAGGCGTACTACAAGCCCTATCACAACGTGGTCGAGTTCAGCGAGGAGTATACGCGCAGCGTCATCGAGCCGGACGCGGAGCTGGACGAACTGTTCAACTCGGGGCGGGGCCGGGCCTACGGTGTCGAGGTCTACCTGCGCAACGAGTGGGCAGGTTTCAGCGGCTGGGTCGGTTATACATGGGGCGTGACCCGGAGACGCATCCACGGCTACAACTCGGACAAGGAGTTCACGCCGACCCACGACCGGAAGCACCAGTTCGTCATGACCCAGGAGCACGGCCTCGGGCGCGGATGGCGCGGCGAGGTCAGCCTCCGCTACGGCACGGGACAGCCGGTCACCCTGGCCACCGCGCGCTACCTGGTGCGCGACATCACCGGCCGGGAGTACCATACCGTGCTGGACGGGGAAAAGAACGCCTACCGCCTGCCCGGCTACTTCCGGCTGGATCTCTCGATACAGAAGCGCTGGAAGTTCCGCGGTTGGGAACTGGAGCCCAGCATCCAGGCGATCAACGTCCTGGATCACGACAATGTCTATCTGCGGTTATACGACCTGGAGGAAAATCCCGCGAAGTACCACGACATCACGATGCTGCCCTTTGTCCCGTCGATTACGCTCAATGTGTTCTTCTAGGGGGTTTCTCGTCCGGCGATCTCTCGTCCGGCGTTCGATTCGGGACAGGTCTCGGCGCGCGCCGGGGGAACATTCCGGGCTCCGCGGGAGGTGGGGGCGGTCTGCCGCGGGAACGTGGCTCGCCATGTGTCTGGCGCTGGCCGGGCACGGCTGTGGGGAAGGCCCTGAGACGCCGAAGTATGTCCGCGAACTCGCGGTGTTCGGCTATCTCTACGTGGGCGAGGCGGTGTCGGAGTCCAACCCCATCTATCTCTCCCGCACGCAGCCGATCGACCAGGTCTACGACTTCGGGCGCGCGGCCGTGACCGGGGCTCTCGTGACCCTGACGGCGGCCGGCGGAGAGCCGGAGACGCTGCGGGCTCTCCCGACCAACGGCTTCTACGGCGATGAGAACATCGTCATCCAGGAGGGCACGCTCTACACCCTCTTCATCCGCACTCGTGAAGGAGAGGAGGCCTGGGCCTCGACCACCACCCCAACGCGCCTGGAACTGGTGAGCGGTCCGCCACAGCTGGGCACCCTCGACCCCGCGGAGATCCCCGAGCGCTATCCGATCCTGTTCCATTGCCCCGACCCTGATCAGATCCTGCTGCTGGACACCTTCTGTCAGGAGAACTGGGAGGATGCGCGTTACATCAACCCGATCGGTCCCAACGAGAAGGTCGAGGACTACGACGAGTACGGCGGAGCCGCCGGCCCTCCACGGCATCTCCAGATCTGGTTCCAGGCCCGGGTCCTGGAGCGCGCCGGCCCCGCCTGGCGCATCGGTTGGTACGGGGACATGATGGTATTCTGGGGGGGCTACCAGATCTATCTCATGTCGATCGACGACAACTACTACAACTACCTGTACCGCGACCGGCCCGAGACCCACGGCGGCATCTACGGGGGGATCGGCGTCTTCGGCTCGGCCCATCGGCTCTATTGGGTGGTGCGGTTGGGGTAAGGCCGCACGAGGAGGAATCGCGTGAGCCAGTTCGCCGGCATCAGGCTGGTCTGCTTCGACAACGACGGAACGCTGTTCGCTTCCCACGAGGTCGCCAACCCGGCCATCCAGAGGCGGTTCGTCGCGTTCTGCCGCGGCTACGGCCTGGAACTGGCGCCGCCAACCGACGAGGAGATCTGCCGCCTGACCGGCAAGCCCGGCCCGGAATTCTACACTGAGATTCTCCCTCAGCCGCTCAAAGGTCTCGCGGCGAAGTTCCGTCAGGAATGCCTGGAGGGAGAGGTGGAAGAGGTCCGGGCGAGGGGCCGCCTTTACGACGGCGCCGCCCAACTGCTGCGGGATCTGCGCCAGGCGGGACGGCGCACCGCCCTGGTGACCAATGCCGGAGAACTCTACCTGGGCGCGGTGTATCAGAGGGTCGGGTACTCCGGTTTGCTGGACGGGGTCTATCACTACGGCAAGAACGGCTGGACCGCCAAAGGAGAGATGATCCGGTCGGCCATGCGGGACTTCGGAGAGAGTTCGTGCGTGATGGTCGGCGACCGGGCGAGCGACCTCGAGGGGGCGCGCCAGGCGGGGGTGCCGATGATCGGCTGTGTCTACGGTTACGGAACCCTCGAGGAACTGGCCGGGGCCGACGCGCTGGCCGCCGATATCCCGGCGCTGCGAGCCCTCCTTCTCGGGCCGGAGGCGTCCTCCGGGGCTGGACAGCCCCTCAAGGATTGACAGCCCTGGCGGGTTGGCAGTCCGGGCAGTCCTCCGGCGGCCCGCGCGGCTTGACACTCCCGGACTCCGCTCCTACTCTGTGCCCGTACTTGCGCTGGCGGGGTCAAGAACCGACCGGCCCGGTGCGCGCCCGCGAGGAACCCGCGATCGTCGCTCAGCGGAGCGCCTTCCACGTCCGAGCCGCCGGCCGGGCGGGATCATCATCCTTCGAGTCGCGAGTCAGCTACGCCCGGGGAAAGGGCATGGGGAAAGAGGTGGATTCATGAAGGGCTGGAGACTCTTGTTGGCCGTCGTCGCGGCGACGGCGGTGTGTTGGTCGCTGGGGTGCTCGAATCCGAATCTCGCCGGCGGCAAGCTGCATTTCGACCAGGCGTCGCGCTTGGAGGGGGCCGATCGCACGGCGCGCTTCGAGCGGGCCCTGGAGACCTTCCGCAGGGCGGTCGTGGAACTCCCGCAGAGCGGCGAAGCCCGCCTCTGGCTGGGCCGGACCCTCGCCGAACTCGACCAGCCGGACTCGGCCGCCGTCTGGTTCGCGCGGGCCGAGCAAACGGACCCCGTCCTGGCCAAGGACATCAAGGACGTCCGCGGTCACTACTACGGCGAGAAGTACAACGCGGGCCTGGTGGCCGCCAAGAAGGCCCAGACCTCCAAGGTCGCCGGGGATTCCGAAGGCTCCGTGGCCGCCTACCGCGATGCCATGGCCCAGTTCCGCAAGGCGACGGTCTACGATCCGTCCAATGCCGGCGCCTATACCATGATCGGCAAGGTCCACCTGAATCTCTCATCGGTGGACAGCGCCCTGACCATGATGAAGAAGGCGCGGGAAATGGCTCCGGGCGACCCCAAGGTCCAGCAGGATCTTTTCCTGATCTACCGCCAGGAGGGGGACGTCGCCTACGAAGACGCCCAGATGAGCCTGCAGGCGGGCGACTCCACCAAGGCGGCGAGCCTCCTGAGAGAAGCGCGCCGGCTGTACACCGAGGCGGAGGGAATCTCTCCCGGGGACCCGGACGTGGCCTTCCAGGCCGCGGCGACCGCGTACTCGCTGTCCGAGTTCGAGCGCGATGGCGCGCGGAAGAACGAGTATCTGGCGGAGGCGGTCACCCGTTACGAGGACGTGCTCAAGGCCAACCCGGTCGATGTCGACGTGCTCTACAACCTGGCCCTGGTGCTGCGCGATCTGCAACGGTTCGAGGAGGCCAAGGTCTATGCGCAACGCCTGGTCGACCTCAAGCCCCGCGATGGAACGTATCGCGAAACCCTGGGTCGCATCGAGGACCGGCTCGGCAACAAGCAAGCCCTGGTGACCGGCATCGTCTTCGGGATGGCCTTGAAGAACGGGCAACAGGTTCCGGTGGACCAGGCGCGTTCGCGGGCCGAGAAGTTCGGCAGCGCCGCCGAGGCGCTGCGGCGCTACCGTGAAAACGGGCCCCCCGAAGAGATTCTGTCCTTCACCGATCAGCAGGGCCAGGAATACGACATCTGGTTCTACTGGAGCCGTGGACAGGGTTTTGGATTCCAGCAGGGCAAGGAGAAGTTCTCCAGCAGCTTCGCTCCCGATGGCGTGCTGAAGCTCAACCGCCACGAGCTGGCGACCAAGGGCTCGGACAAGGTGATCACCGGGACGCTGGTCAACGGTTCGAGCCGCAAGTACGAGCACGTCCGAGTGCAATTTGCGCTCTTCAACGACGCGGACGAGAAGCTGGGCGAAGCCCACATCACCTCCAATGATATCGGGCCTCGCGCCGACTGGTCGTTCGAGATCCCGCTCAACGACGAGCAGAGCGCGGCTACCAAGGTGCAGCCCGAGGCGGTGCTCGGATACTGATGAGTGCTTGCCTGCTCCCGCCGCCGAGATGGACTCGGCGGCGCGGCGCACCGCGGAATCGCGATTGGCTCGCCGGAGTGCCGGCTTTCCCGTTAGCCGGTCCTGGCGGGACCGCGCCGGCTGCGTCGTGACGGGTTCGTTCGAGGACAATCAGGTGACGCCCGCATTGCGCGTGCTTGGACGGGAAGACTGTCCCCAGGATCCTCTCCGCGGCTGGACCCTGGCTGTGCTTGGTTACGGCAACCAGGGGCGGGCGCAGGCACTGAATTTGCGGGACTCCGGGCATGCCGTCGTGGTTTCGGCTCGGGCTGCAGGCAGCGGGGCGGCGCGGGCCGGGGCCGAGGGTTTCCGGGTGATCGCGCCGGAAGATCTGCCGGCGGAGGCTGATCTGGTCGCGGTGCTTCTGCCCGATCAGGTCCAGGAGCAGGTCCTGGACGATCTCATCGCCCGCTCGCAGAGGCTCGGTCCCGCCTGCCGGATCCGGGCTCTGGTCTTTGCGCATGCCTTTGTCCTGCGCTTCGCCACTCCCGGCTTTCTCGCGAGTTGGGATGTCGGCGTGGTCGCGCCCGCCGGTCCCGGCGTTCAGCTCAGGGAGCGCTATCTCGAGGGGAGTGGGATCCCCGCGCTCCTCGGCATACACCGCGACTCGTCGGGTGAGGCCGAGGCGCGCTTGCGGGCCTATGGCGCCGCCATCGGGTGCGCCTCGGCGGGGATGCTGGCGACCACTCCCTCGGCGGAGGCCGAGATCGACTTGTTCGGTGAGCAGGCGGTGCTTTGCGGCGGCATGGCCGCGCTCTGCCGGACCGCATTCGAGACCCTGGTCGAGGCAGGATATCCCGCCGAGGCAGCCTACCTGGAATGCGTTCAGCAGTTGCGTCTGACCGCGGAGCTGGTAGAGAAGCACGGCATCGAGGGAATGCGCCGGCGCATCAGCCCGACGGCCCTCTACGGGGATCTGACCCGCGGGCCGCGCGTGATCGGCGCGGGCGTGAAAGCCATCATGTCAGAGATCCTGGCGGAGATCCGGTCGGGGGCATTCGCCGCGGAATGGATGGCCCGTGTCGCGGAGGAGCCGGGCTGGCCGGAAGAGGGACTGCGCCGCGCGCGCCACGAGAGCCTGGAAGCCGCGGGAGAGATCATCCGCGGTTTGCAGGGACGTCCGGCTTCCGGCGCGGGTCCAGGTCCCGGCACGGCGGCCGATCGACAGATGCCGGATTGACAATGGATTGACAAATACCGGATTGACAAGCATCCTGGGCGGGCCTAACGTCTTCGCGGTGATGCTGGGGACGTGATCCGATAGCGCCTCGCGATCGTCTCTCCTCCCGGACGATCTGACCCGATCACCCTTTTGCCGGCGCCTTTTTGCTGGAACCGCCCTTCAGTCGCAGACTTTTAAACGAAACCACCCTTCAACCGGAAGGCCACAAACCGAGAATTCCATGCCTACAAAGAACCAGACCACCGACACCGATCTGACCGAGAACGTGCTCCCGAGCGAAGAAGCTCCGACCGGCGACGGCTCGTCCCTCGACAGCGGCTCGTCCCTCGACAATGGCTCGTCCCTCGACAGCGGCTCGTCCCTCGACATCAGTGAAATGAAGCGCAAGACCGTTCCGGGACTGATGAAGGTCGCCCAGGACCTGGGCGTGCAGGGCGTCAGTGGGATCCGCAAGCAGGATCTGATCTTCAAGATCCTTGAGGCGCAGACGCAGCGGAACGGGCTCATCTTTTCCACCGGCGTCCTCGAGATCCTGCCCGAGGGTTACGGCTTTCTCCGTTCTCCGGACTACAACTACCTGCCCAGTCCGGACGACATCTACGTGTCGCCTTCCCAGATCAAGCGGTTCGATCTGCGCACCGGGGACACCATCCAGGGGCAGGTGCGCCCTCCCAAGGACGGCGAGCGCTACTTCGCTCTCCTGCGCGTGGAGGCGGTCAACTTCGAGAGCCCGGAGGTGGCCAAGGAGAAGACCCTCTTTGACAACCTCACGCCGTTCTATCCGCTGGAGAAGATCAACCTGGAGATGAAGAACCGCGACCTCTCGACGCGGATCATCGACCTGCTGGCCCCGGTGGGCAAGGGGCAGCGCGGGCTCATCGTCTCGCCGCCCAAGGCCGGAAAGACCATCATTCTGCAGAAGATGGCCAACGCCGTCACCGAGAACCACCCCGAGATCATGCTCATCGTGCTCCTGATCGATGAGCGTCCCGAGGAAGTGACCGACATGGAGCGTTCGGTCCAGGCCGAGGTCATTTCCTCCACCTTCGATGAGCCGGCGGAGCGGCACGTCCAGGTGGCGGAGATGGTCATCGAGAAGGCGCGGCGTCTGGTGGAGCACAAGCGTGACGTCGTCATCCTGCTGGACTCGATCACCCGTCTGGCGCGCGCCTACAACACCGTCGTTCCGCACTCCGGCAAGATCCTCTCCGGCGGCGTCGACGCCAATGCCCTGCACCGGCCGAAGCGCTTCTTCGGCGCGGCCCGCAATATCGAGGAGGGCGGTTCGCTCACCATCATCGCCACGGCGTTGATCGAAACCGGCTCCCGCATGGACGACGTGATCTTCGAGGAGTTCAAGGGCACCGGCAACATGGAGCTGGTCCTGGACCGCAAGCTTTCCGACAAGCGGATCTTCCCCGCCATCGACCTCAATCGCAGCGGCACCCGCAAGGAGGAACTGCTGCTGCCCGAGGGGGACCTGCGGAAGATCTGGATCCTGCGCAAGTTCTTGTCGGAGATGAACGCGGTCGAGGCGATGGAGTTCCTCATCGACAAGATGAGCAACACCAAGACAAACCGCAAATTCCTGGAGTCCATGAACGCCTGACCCGGCTCCCGTCGCAGTAGAGGCCCGCCCTCGTTGCGCCGCCCTGCCCGCTCTGCCATGCCTGCGGACGGGGCTGAAGCCGAAGGTCTCACGACGGCCCTGTCGGGAGCCAGGTCCCAGACACAATCGCTGATACATTGCATCTTGTTCATTTTCCTTCGCTCCGCCAGGATCAGGTCACGAACTCCCTTGTATAAGGCGATGGGCTCCCCGTCGCTTCGGAGATCGCAGATCAGCCCACAGGCGATGGACGTCGCAGGTGGAAGTCGCAGGTGGAAGTGGATCGGCTCGGCCGCGCTGTTCCCGGTGTCAGGATCCAGGTGTCAGGAACAGGGACCTCCGTGTCGCCGCCCGCGGAGTCCGAGGAGACGACGATGCTCCCGTACCGGACCTTCCTTCGTCTGGCAGGTGCAGCCTCGTTCGCCTGGGCGATCTTCGCCATGGCCGGGTTCGCTCTGGCCGTGTTCGCTCCCGCGATAGGATCCGGATCCCCGGGCGTGCAGCATGTGTTCCGGCCCGCAGTGGCGGCTTCGGCGGCCCTGCCCGACCTGGGGCCCCTGCCTCCGAGTCTCCCAGGCGAGGTCGGCTCCTCCGAGATTTCCCAGACGATCGTCGCGACTCCAGAGGTGACGGCCCCAAGCCGTCCGCCCGTACGACGGACCATCTATCTCCAGCCCCTGGGACTGGACTGGCGGCCAGAGGACACCGACGTGGTGGCCCACGCCGTGCTCGCCCTCTTCGATGTGGAAGTGCGAGCGCTCCCGGCATTGCCGTTGCCGCCTGAAGCGTGGTACGCGCCGCGGCAGCGCTATCGGGCAGAGAAGATCCTGGCCAGTCTGGAGCGGCAGCTTCCGCAGGACGCCCTGGCGGTCCTGGGGATGACGCGCGAGGATGTGTCGACGACCCGGGGCGAATCGTCGGACTACGGGGTGATCGGGCTGGCTTCCTATGATGTCCCGACAGGCGTGGTTTCGAACTTTCGTACCCGCCGCTTCGTCTCGGAGGGGCAGTCGCGCGATCGCCTGGCCAAGGTCGCCGTGCACGAGATCGGCCACACCTTCGGGTTGCGGCACTGCGCCGACCCCCGCTGCCTCATGCAGGACGCCGGCGGACGGGTGGCGGCCATCGACGGAGGCGTCGACATGTGCACGGACTGCCGGGACCGCCTCGTGACATCCGACCGTTTGTCGGCGGCGTTCGATCCGGGGCCGGACCCTGCGTCCCATCCGGTGTCGCAGCCGGTCGCGGCCCAAACCTCGGGGAATCCGCTCGCCGAGGCCGGGACGGGACCGGGCGGTGCCGCGGACACCCGCATCTCCGCCCGTGGCGCTCCCTGAGAGGCTCGGCGGCCGGCCCGGCCCCTGTACCCTTGGGCCTGACGAAGTCGAAGTCAGGCAACGCTTTGTCGGGATACGGGATTTCGTGCTCGTCAGGGAGCGGGCGGATCAGGTAAGCTGGGCGGGTTGCTTGTCGCGGCACCTGCGGAAGCCCGTCGTCCGGGCCGTCCGCTCTCTTCACGCAAACAGTCGCCGGGATGAATCACTGCTCCGGCCGGGAGTTGTCCAGCCGGGGCTCGAAGCTGCCGTTGCGCGGACGTCCCACGGCGGGTCGATCCATACAGGGGGTTAGATTCGATGAAAGCCGATATCCACCCGACCTATCGCAAGACGAAGGTCACCTGTGTCTGTGGCTACTCCTTCGAGACCCGCTCCACGATGGGGAAGGACTTCGTCATCGAGATCTGCTCGAATTGCCACCCGTTCTATACCGGCAAGCAGAAGCTCGTTGACTCCGCCGGCCGTGTCGAACGGTACCTCCGCAAGTACGGCAAGAGCGAAGCCCCCGCCGCCACGCCCTCGGAGTGATCGCGCCCGCCTAGGGAGCCATCGCCCGTCTTCGGATTGATCGCGTCGCCGGCGTGCTACCGTGGTCGGGCAGGAGCGCCATCCGAACGGGTGGCGCGGCAGAAGCGGGATCTCCCGGCGGTCGTCCTCCGCCGGGGATCCCTTTTTCGTACGATCCGGGAGGGTCCATGTCGGATCTGCTGCGGACGCGGGATCAACTCAAGGAGAGGCTCGAGTCGCTCGAGCGCCAGATGGTCGATCCCAAGGTCCTCGGAGATGCCCGCGAGATGAAGAGGATCGGCCGGGAACGCAACCGCGCGGCCGAGATCCTCGGGGCGATGGAGAATTTCGAGGCAGCCCTCGGCAATGTCCGTGAGTTCGAAAGCGTATTGAACGACAACGCCGATCCGGAGCTGGTCGCCCTCGCCCGGGAGGAGATCGACGCCGCGCGAGAGAAGGCGGCCAGAGCCGAGTCGGATCTTCGCATGCTGCTCATTCCACGGGATCCCAACGACACCCGCAGCGCCATCGTCGAAATCCGCGCGGGCACCGGCGGGGAAGAGGCCGCCCTCTTCGCGCGGGACATCTTCCGGATGTACTCCCGCTACGCCGAGAACCGCGGCTTCCGCCTGGAGCTGATGAACTCCAACCCGACCGAGTTGGGCGGAATGAAAGAGGTGATCTTCCTTCTGGAGGGCGAAGAGGTCTACGGGCTGATGAAGTTCGAGAGCGGCGTCCATCGCGTCCAGCGCGTTCCCGATACCGAAGCGGCGGGACGGATCCACACTTCCGCCATCAGCGTGGCCGTGCTGCCCGAGGCCGAGGAGGTGGACATCGAGATCAACGAGAAGGACCTCAAGGTCGACGTCTTCCGCTCCTCCGGACCGGGAGGGCAAAGCGTGAACACGACCGACTCGGCGGTCCGCATCACCCACCTGCCGACCGGTGTGGTCGTCCAGTGCCAGGATGAACGAAGCCAGTTGAAGAACAAGATCAAGGCAATGAAGATCCTGCGGGCGCGGCTGCTGGATCACAAGCAGCAGGAGCAGGAGAAGGCTACCGCGGCCGCCCGCAAAGGCATGGTTTCGACGGGGGATCGCAGCGCCAAGATCCGTACGTACAACTTCCCACAGGGGCGAGTTACCGATCACCGGATCAGCCTGACCTTGTACAACCTCCCAGCAGTCCTGGAGGGGGATCTGGATCCGCTGATCCAGCCCCTGCGCCTGGCCGAGAACGAGGCGAAGCTTCAGGCCGCGATCTAGCCGGATCCATCATCCCCGATGCGTCCAGGGCTCCCCCCTGATGCCCCCACGGTGTCCGTCCTGCTGCGGACCGCCGCCTCGGCGCTCGCCGGAATCGGCGCCGGCAACCCCTATCTGGAAGCGGAGTACCTCCTGGCCCGGGCATGGCCGTGCGACCGGACTTCCTTGTTGCGGCGCAGCCCGCGCGAAGTGGTCGCGGACGATATCTCCCGCCGCTGGCGGGAGTTGCTCGACCGCCGCCTGACGCGCGAACCCCTGCAGTACGTCCTGGGAGGGACGCCCTTCTGCGAGTTGGACCTTCTCGTGGGGCCGGGCGTGTTGATCCCGCGAAGCGAAACGGAAACGCTGGTCGATCTGGTCTTCCGGGAGATCCGGATCATGGACGTGCCGCCCGGTCTGCTGGTCGACGTGGGCACGGGCAGCGGCGCCATCCTGCTCGCGTTGCTCCGCCGCCTGCCGGGTTGGACCGGCCTCGGCTCCGATCTTTCGCCGGCGGCTCTGGCGTGGGCGGACCGGAACCGCCGCGCCTGCGGATCGAAGGAACGGGCGCATCTGCTCCGGTGCGACCTGACGGCGGCGGTGCGGGGCGGTTCTGCCCAGGTGGTGGTCTCCAATCCTCCCTACATCGCGACTTCGGAGATGGAACTCCTGCAGCCGGAGATCCGCCTGCACGAACCGTGGCTGGCCCTCGATGGCGGCGGGGACGGACTGGTCATCGCGCGGCGGGTGGTTCGCGACGCGAGGAGGTTGCTGCGGGACGGGGGGCTTCTGGCGATGGAGCTGGCGGCGGAACATCCTCCGTTGTTGTCGCCGGAACTGCAGAGGGCGGGGTTTGTCCGGTGGGAATCACGTGCGGATCTGGCCGGACGGATGCGATTTCTGCTGGCGTGGCTTCCGGGGAGGCCGGGACATCCAGCTTGACCGGTGCGAACGGTGGTGGTCACGTGGTCACAACGGCGGAGTGGGAGCGCCACCCTCGCCCGTCCAGGCGCCTCCAGGTCACGCCGGCGAACAGGGGAAGGGAGGGTGTCTGATGGAGGCAAAGCTGCTGGAACGTCCCGTCGGATGGATCATGGGAATCACCGCGCGTGTTCGCCCGGAGAGTGCCGACTACCAGGATCTTTGGCAGAATCGGTTCGGCTCCAGAGAGGCGGAGATCGCCGGGCTGGCCGTCGAGAAGGGCTACTTCGGCGTGTATTACGGAACCGGGGAACCAGGCTGGGTCGACTTCGTCGCCGGCATGGCCGTGGGCGCGGGCGTGCGGGCCCCCGAAGGGTTGGTGGTCCGGGAACTTCCTCCGGGGCGTTGCGCTTCGTTCCGCTGCACCATGGCGACGATCGCAAAGACCTGGAGCGAGATCTACCGCGACTGGCTCCCCGCCTCGCCGTTCGTGGAAGACCAGGTCCGCCCGTGCCTGGAGCACTTCGTGCCGAGCGGACCGGGCGGCGAGACCGAGGTGACGATCTACCTCCCGATCCTGGACAAGTAGAGAGATCCCTGCAACCGCCCGCAGCGATGGTTCTGCGGGCCACGAAGGGAACGAGGCTGCCCGTGCCTCGGCGCGGCCCTTCTGCTAGGATGCGCCTTCATGGATGCCTTCAGGATTCACGGGGGGAATCGCCTCCACGGCGAGATCGAGATCGGCGGCGCGAAGAACGCGGTCCTGCCGATCATGGCAGCTTCTCTTCTGATCCAGGGCCGGACCTTCATCCGGCGCGTGCCGCACCTGAAGGACGTGGAGACCATGAACGAGCTGCTCTCCCACCTGGGCGCGCGGGGAGCCTATGTCGATCACTGCTTCGAGATCGACGCGACGCGCGTGGACACCTGGGAGGCTCCCTGGGAGATCGTCCGGCGGATGCGGGCTTCGATTTATGTTCTGGGCCCGCTCCTCGCCCGCCTGGGGCGCGCGCGCGTTTCGCTGCCCGGAGGGTGCGCCTGGGGGCCGCGTCCGGTCGACCTGCACTTGCGCGGGATGGAGCTGCTGGGCGCCGATGTCAGACTGGACCACGGTTACATCCAGGCCACGGTTCCGCCGGGTGGCCTGCGCGGGGCGCGCATCACCTTCGACGTCTCGAGCGTGGGCGCCACCGGCAATGTCCTGATGGCGGCGTGCCTGGCTCGGGGCGTGACCACGATCGAGAATGCCGCGCTGGAGCCGGAGATCGTCGCGTTGGCGGACTTCCTCTGCGCCGCCGGGGCCCGGATCACCGGACAGGGGACGCCGACCATCACCGTGCAGGGGGTGGCCTTCCTCCGGCCCACCGAGTTCGACAACATTCCCGATCGGATCGAGGCCGGCACCTACCTGGCGGCGGGGGCCATTACCGGCGGAGAGGTCACGCTGCGCCAGGTTCGGGCCGACCATCTCTCGCTCGTGCTGGACCGGCTGCGGGAGATGGGAGCGGGCATCGAAACGACGCCTTCGCGCTCGGGATCGGGCGATGACGTGCGGGTCGTGCCCCCCGCCTCAGGCCGGCTGCGCGCCATTGACATCACCACCCAGCCCTATCCGGGATTCCCGACCGACCTGCAGGCGCAGTTCCTGGCGTTGCTCTGTGTGGCCGACGGAACCGGGATCGTCACCGACACGATCTACACCGATCGGTTCTCCCACATCGCCGAGCTGCAACGCCTCGGGGCTGATGTCCGCCTGACCCAGAACGTGGCCACGGTCCGGGGGACGGCATTTCTGGACGGCGCGGAGGTGATGTCGACCGATATCCGCGCCTCCTCCGCCCTGGTGCTGGCGGGGTTGGTGGCCCGGGGGGAAACTCGCGTGCACCGCGTCTATCACATCGATCGCGGCTATGAAGCCATCGAATCCCGGCTCCGCGCGCTGGGAGCGGCGATCGAGCGCTATGACGACGCTGCGGCGTCGGGGAGGAATGCATGAGAGCAAGCACGTTCCGATCAGCGACCGGTCGTGGCCCTTCGGTGCAACGGCCTGGGCGGGTCCGGGCGTTGGCCGCTCGCGCAGGGTTCTCCCGTCCCCGATCCCTGTTCTGGCTCGTTCTGCTGCCGGCGGCGAGTCCTTTTCTCGCTTCCTGCGCGACGGTCGGCCAGGTGGCGCCGACGCCGACCGCCGAGGTCACCGGGGTGGAAGTGGGCAGCCTCAGCCTGACCGAGCTCCGGCTCGACTTCGCGGTCGACGTCAAGAACCCCTACACCTTCGGCCTGCCGGTCCTGGGCCTGGACTACGCTCTTTCCACCGGGGGCAAACGCTTCCTCCAGGGCGAGGTCGAGCAACCGCAGATCATTCCCGCATCGTCCACCGGCAAGGTGATTCTGCCGATCAGCATCCCCGTCCTCGATCTCGTGTCGGTGCTCGGCGGACTGCAGTCGGGCAAGTCGCTGGACTACACCGCCGAGCTGGGACTGAAGCTGGACGCGCCGGTCATCGGAGCATTGCGTTTGCCCATGCTGCACGAAGGCAAGGTGAACCTCCCGTAGCTCCTGGTCAGGGGATCAGCGGTCGACCATCCGCTGCGCAGCCTCGGAGTACCTGGCGCCCTGCACCGCGATCCCCCCGAGCGCCGTCTCGATCTTCCGGAGATCTTCCGCCGTCAACGTCACGGCGGTGGCGCCCAGGTTCTCCTCCAGGCGGGGCAGCTTCGTCGTGCCGGGAATGGGCACGATGCAAGGCTTCTTCGCCAGGAGCCAGGCGAGGGCGATCTGCGCCGGCGTGGCCTTCTTCTCCTCCGCGATCCCTGAGAGGAGATGCACGATGGGCTGGTTGGCTTTCCGGTTCTCGGCGGTAAACCGTGGGACGGTGTTGCGAAAGTCGAACGGATCGAACGGCGTGTTCTCATCGATCCGGCCGGTGAGGAAGCCTCGGCCGAGAGGGCTGAAGGGCACGAAACCGATACCGAGTTCCTCGAGCGCCGGAAGGATCTCCGCCTCCGGTTCCCGCCACCACAACGAGTACTCGCTCTGCAAGGCCGTCACCGGCTGCACGGCGTGGGCGCGACGGATGGTGCGCACGCCGGCCTCCGAGAGACCGAAGTGGCGGACCTTCCCCTCGGCGATGAGTTCTCTTACGGCCCCGGCTACATCCTCGATCGGCACATTCGGGTCGACCCGGTGCTGGTAGTACAGGTCGATGGTCTCCAGCCGTAGCCGTCGCAGCGAGCCCTCCGCCATGCGCTTGATGTAGTCCGGACGGCTATTGAGCCCGCCGCGGTTCTGGCCGGTCTCCGGATCGACGTCAAAGCCGAACTTGGTGGCCACCACGACGCGGCCTCGAAAAGGCTCCAAGGCCTCGCCCACGACGTCCTCATTCGTGAATGGACCGTAGACCTGGGCGGTGTCGAAAAAGGTGACGCCGCGGTCGACCGCCGCCCGGATGAGCCGGATCGCTTCGGGCCGGCCGGTGGTCGGGCCGAGTCCGAAGCTAAGGCCCATGCAGCCGAGGCCGAGGGTCGAGACTTCCAGGGGTCCAAGGGTGCGTGTTTGCATACCAGTCCTCCTCCCCACCTCGCCAGGCGGCTCCACGTTGCGCCGAACTCCGGCGTCTGCGCCGCCCGCGCGACACAACGAGCCCTGACCCCACGTCACGGAAGCCGGGTTCGCCCGCGCCATCAGAGATTCTACCAGGGTCACGCAGACAATGTTGGCGCGGGCCTGGGGCGAATGACGGCGAGCCGCCCGCGGCTGCGGGCGGGGGTTTCGCGCATCTTGCGCATCGGCTGGGGAGGCCTTCCCGCGGGGCTGGTGAGCTACTCGCGCAGGCCGAGCCGGTTGGCCAGGTGATGCAGGTTGCTGCGATGCATGCCCAGATCGCGGGCCGCCGCTGCCCAGTTGCCCTCATGCCGGGCGACGGCCTCGAGGATCTGGGCGCGCTGAAAGGCGTCGGTTCTCTCGCGGAGCGTTCCCTGGAGAACTGTCGAGGCGGCCGGATCGAAGGGCCGGCCGTGGATGCTATCGAAGGCGGCGGCGTCACCGGAGGCCGTTTGGCCGGCGGCCAGGAGGGCGCTGCCGGCGACGGCGGGCCAGGGCAGCGGCGGGCCCCCGGGCGCCATCGGGCTCAGGTCGAGCAACTCGACCCCGATCGGCACGGGAACCGGTGGGGAGGTTCCCGGGGGCGATGGCGGGCCGCCCCGATCCCCGGCGCCTCTCCCCGGCGCCGGCGTTGGCGGTGCAGCAGAGCCGCCCGCCGTCGCCTGGTTCACCGCGGGCGCGCCGGCGGATGGATCGACCGTCGAGGCAGCGGCGACCGGGCGGGTGGTGCGGCCCGCCCCCCGCAGCGCGGCACGGCTGATCACGTTCTCCAGCTCGCGGACATTTCCGGGCCAGGGGGCTTGTACAAGCCGCGTCCGGGCCTCCTCGGTCAACCGCAGCGGACCCGCTCCCAGGCGGCGCCGTGCGCGATCGAGGAAGAAGGCGGCCAGCATCAGGATGTCCTCGGGCCTCTCCCGCAGGGCCGGAACCCGGATGGGATAGACGGCCAGCCGATGGTAGAGATCCGCGCGGAAACGACCCTCGGCAGCCTCGCGTTCCAGATTCCGGTTGGTGGCGGCGATCACCCGCACGTCCACGTGATGGACCCGATCGCTCCCGACGCGTTGGATCTCCTTCTCCTGCAGGGCGCGCAGCAGCTTGGGCTGGAGGGCCAGGGGAAGCTCTCCGATCTCGTCCAGAAACAGAGTGCCGCCGTTCGCGATCTCGAATTTGCCGGCGCGGTCGCGGACCGCTCCGGTGAACGCTCCGGCCACGTGCCCGAAGAGCTCGCTCTCGGCCACCAACTCCGGGAGCGCGGCGCAATTGACGTGGATCATGGCCTCGTCGCGGCGCGAGGAACCCTGATGAATCCGCCGCGCCACCAACTCCTTGCCGACCCCCGTCTCCCCGGTGATGAGGACGGGGAGGTCGGAGCGGGCCACCAGATCGACATTTTCCAGCAGCCGTCGAATCGCCGGTGATTGCCCGAGGATCTCGCCGCCGCTGGATTGCGCCGCCGCGGCCTGCAACTCGCGGGCGACCGCCTCTCGCCGCGCGGCCAGGTGCTCGAGCCGCTCGAAGAGGCGGGTCGTGCGCATGGCCGCGGCCGCCAGCGCCCCGAGCGCCGCGATGTAGCTGTCGGGGAGGTGGTCGAAGGCATGCGGCGCCAGCGCGTCAGCCGTAAGAGCGCCGACCACCTCGCCACCGTCCACCAGGGCACAGCCCAGACACGCATGGATGTGGGACAGCGCGTGCGGATCCGACATCAGCATCCCATCGAAGGGATCCGGGATGTCGCTGTCCGGCGGAAAGCGGACCGGCCCCGGATGGCGCAGGATGATGTCCAGACGCGGGTGGCGATGACGGGCATATCTCCGGACCCGGGCTTCCTCCGTCAGGCCGTGCGCGGCCAGCGGCACCAACTCATCGCCCTCGAGCCGCATCAGGCAAGCGGCGTCCGCCGGGATGGCGCGGCGCACCGCTGCCAACAGCCTCTCGTAACGGTCCTCCGCCGCCAGGGAGGCGGTCAGATCGCGAGCGATGTCGAAGATGGCCTGCAAACGCTGGTCGGCCTCAGAGGGGCGCGCCGCGCGGTGGGCTTTCCCCGCCTGCCGGGTGGCGCCCGCGCCGGAATCGCGTCGGACAGACTGCCCCCGGGCGGCGCCTGAGCCTGAATCGCGTGGCGCAGATCGTTTCCCATCGCTGCCTGAGCCCGGGCGGGGATGTCGCTTCGACAACAAACGGCCCTCCATAGCTCCGTAGTTGTCCGAATCGTAACACGCCGCACGCTTGCATGGATCGTCCGGCCGGACAACAGCACAGAATCCGGGAATGCCACACGCGCTAGTTGCGATGTAAACAACACGTTACTTTTTTCACAACTAAAGTCCGTTATCGAAGACACAACGTCAACTCGTCGGTGAGTTGATAACTTATCTATTAGCAGAGGTTTACGGCCTTGGCACGGGGGCTGTATCGCCCCTCCAGAGGGCGAGCGCCGGCCAGGACCCGTTCCGGAAGAAGTCCTTCCACCAGGCGGCCCGGCCAGCGAGGCGCCGCGGGGCGCGCGCCAGGCTCGAAGAACCAGAGGAGACGATCATGGACCTCACCACAGATACAAAACCGAACGCTCAGCAGACCCTGGCCGATCTGGCTGTTCGCATCCCCGCCGCATCCCGCGTCTTCCGCCAGGCCGGCCTGGACTATTGCTGCCATGGCAACCGGAGTGTGGCGTCCGCCTGCGCCGAGAAGGGGCTCGACCCCGACGCGTTGCTGAGCCGGATCCAGCAGGAGACCTCCCCGGATGGCCCGGCCTGGAAGGACCGGTCCATTCCGGAACTGATCCAGCACATCCTGACGCGTTACCACGAATCACACCGCCGGGAGGTTCCCGAGCTTCTGCAGATGGCCGAACGCGTGGAGGAGAAGCACCGGGAGAAGGCCGGGTGCCCGCACGGCCTGGCGGAGCATCTTCGCGGCGTGCACGAGTCGCTCTTGTCCCACATGGAGAAGGAAGAGCAGATCCTCTTCCCGATGATTCTGGCGGGGCATGGCCAGCGCGCCTTCGGTCCCATCCAGGTGATGGAAACCGAACACCAGGATCACGGCGCGAGCCTGGCCCGGACGCGCGAGCTGACCGGCGACTTCCAGGCGCCGGACGAAGCCTGTCCGACCTGGAGGGCGCTCTACCTGCGCCTCGAGGAGTTGGAGGGCGACCTCATGGACCACATCAGCCTCGAGAACAACGTGATCTTTCCTCGCGTGCTCTTCGAGTGAGGGTGTCCGGCCGGCATGAGCGGCCGGCCCGGTTCCGCGCAAGTGGCTCCCTCGATCCCAGCGGGCGTTGCCACGCGTCCGCATGGCCTGGTGAGCCGAGTTTGATGGCAGAGGGCAGAGTTACGGGGAGGAGCAGTGGACCAGATGACATCGCACCGGAAACATTGGTGGTTCCTGGGGGGCACGCTGTTCGTGTCCTTCATGTTGTTGGGCTTCTTTGGCCGCGAGGTCTACCGGCAGGCGCCGCCGATTCCCGAGCGAGTGGTCAGCGCGGACGGAACGCTCCTCATGACCAAGGAGAAGATCCTCGATGGCCAGCAGGTCTGGCAGTCGACCGGCGGGCAGCAACTCGGTTCGGTCTGGGGGCACGGCGCCTACCAGGCCCCCGACTGGTCGGCGGACTGGCTGCACCGGGAGTCCATGGCCCTCCTGGACATCTGGGCTCGCCGGGATCTCGGTGTTCCCTACATGCAGGCCGAGGCGCCGTCGCGCCGGGAGCTGGAGTCGCGCCTGCCGGAGGCCATGCGGGCCAACACCTATGACCAGGCGACGGGGACGTTGACCGTTTCCACCGATCGCGCCGAGGCGATGCGGTTGACGGCGGCGCACTACCGCGCCCTTTACGGAGGAGATCCTTCGCTGACCTCGCTGCGCGAGGACTATGCGATGCCGGAACGTCCGGTCAAAGATCCGGAGAGGCTCGAGGCCCTCACCGCCTTTTTCTTCTGGACCAGCTGGTCTTGCGCCACGGAGCGCCCGGGCTCGAACATCACCTACACCAACAACTGGCCGCACGAACCGCTCATCCGCAACGCCCCCACGAGCGCGAACATCCTCTGGTCGATCGTCAGCGTCGTGCTGCTGCTGGCCGGGATCGGCGCGCTGGTCTGGTGGCGGGCCTTCCGAGGCGAGAAGGAAGAGACGACGAAGCCCCCGGCCGCGGATCCGCTGGCCTCGCTTTCGGCCACGCCCTCCATGAAGGCGGTCGGCAAGTACCTCGCGACCGTCGCGGCGCTCTTCGTCGTCCAGGTCATGCTGGGTGCGCTGACCGCGCACTACACCGTGGAGGGGCAGGCGTTCTTCGGCCTCCCCATCAGCGAGTGGATTCCGTACGCGCTGAGCCGCACCTGGCACATCCAGACCGGCGTCTTCTGGATCGCCACCGCGTTTCTGGCGGCCGGCCTCTTTCTGGCGCCCGCCGTGGGCGGACGCGAGCCGCGCTTCCAGCGCCTGGGCGTCAACGTCCTCTTCGGCGCCCTGCTCGTGGTGGTCGGCGGATCGCTGGCCGGCGAGCTGCTCTCCATCCACCAGAAGCTCAGCCTGAAGGCGGGATTCTGGTTCGGGCATCAGGGCTACGAGTACGTCGACCTCGGGCGCGCCTGGCAGATCGCGCTCTTCGCCGGTCTCGGGATCTGGCTCTTCCTGATGCTTCGCGGGATGTGGCCGGCGCTGCGCCGCCGGGACGAGTCCCGTTCGCTCGTCCTCATGTTCGCGGGTGCGTCCACCGCCATCGGCCTGATGTACGGGGCCGGGTTCTTCTTCAGCGCGCGCACGCACCTCTCCGTGATGGAGTACTGGCGCTGGTGGGTTGTCCATCTCTGGGTGGAAGGCTTCTTCGAGGTCTTTGCCACCGCCGCGCTCGCCTTCATCTTCGCGCGTCTCGGGCTGGTAAGGCCTTCGCACGCCGCGGCGGCCACCATCGCCTCGAGCGCCCTCTTCCTGCTGGGAGGGATCCCGGGCACGTTCCACCACCTCTACTTCTCCGGGACCCCGACGGCGATCATGGCGATCGGGGCCACCTTCAGCGCCTTGGAGGTCGTGCCGCTCGTGCTGGTGGGGCTGGAGGCCTTCCACACGTCCAAGATGCAGACGGCGGCCCCCTGGATGCGGCGCCATCGCTGGCCGATCCGCTTCTTCCTCGGCGTGGCCTTCTGGAACCTGGTCGGCGCCGGTCTCTTCGGCTTCCTCATCAACCCGCCGATCGCGCTCTATTACATGCAGGGTCTGAACACCACGCCGGTGCACGGCCACACCGCCCTCTTCGGGGTCTACGGCCTGCTCTCCCTGGGCCTGGTTCTGCTGGTTGCCCGGTTGCTCACCGGCGGACGTCCCTGGCGGGAAGCCCCGCTGGCCTTCAGCTTCTGGGCGATGAACATCGGCCTGGCCCTCATGGTTGGTCTGAGCCTGCTCCCCATCGGTCTGGCGCAAACGGCCGCCAGTATCGAGCACGGCCTCTGGTTTGCTCGCAGCGCCGAGTTCCTGCAGCAGCCGGCTCTCCAGACGCTGCGCTGGCTGCGGCTGATCGGCGACGCGATCTTCATGGCGGGCGCCGGCGGGTTCGCGCTCTTCCTGCTCGGGCTCAAGACGGGGTGGAGCTACGAGAGCGCAGGCGCTCGCGGCATTGCCGGCCAGGAGAAGGAAAATCGGAAGGGCTCGCGGTTGCCGGCGACGGTCTGATCTTCGGTCCTGGCGCCCCACACCTCCGGCAGTGCCGGGAGGGGGCGCCAGCCGAATGCGGGGTTCGAGGTGCCGGGGATGTCGCTGTTCGTGTCCTCCCCATGTCATCATGGTGTCGTCGCCTGCGATCTACGAATGGCCGGCGCACCTGGATCATTCGGAGGAACGATGACGCGCAGCCTCTTCGATCTTCTGGACAGCCTCGGCAAGTCGATCCTGTTCACGTTGTGGGTGATACTGGTCACCCAGCAGATTCAGACCTCGTCCCCGGCGCCCGACGTCGATCCGGACCGGCCGGCGTACTTCCTTGCCGGTTACACCGCGCCGGACGCGGCGCTCGCTCGGCGCCAGAAATAGCAGGAGGGAGGAAGCCGGCGCCTCCTCCCTCCTTCGATCGCAGAAGTCCTGGACGGGTCGTTTACTTCAGCAGGACGACCTTCTGGCTGAGGTGGTCGCTGCCGGCGCGGATGCGCGCCCAGTAGAGGCCGCCGCCCACCTTGTGCCCGGAGTCGTCGTTACCGTCCCACGACACCTGGTGGACTCCCGCCCCCTGCGGCTCGTTGACCAGCGTGCGGATGGTGCGGCCGTCGGCGCTGACGATCCGGACCTCGACGCCGCAGGAACGCGGCAGGGTGTAGCTCAGGCGGGCGCTACCCGGGGCCGGGTTGGCGCTGACCAGGTTGAAGTCGACGGAAACGGCCTCGCCCCCGTCGGCCGGCACCCCATCGACGCCCACGACCGTGTCGCCGGAGAAGATGAAGTCCTGCCGCCCGTTGCAGGTTCGGCCCATGGTCACCATCAGCATCGCCGAGTCCTGGGCCGTGACGAAGTTGGGGATCATGATCTGGCCGTCGCCGGCGCTGTCCAGCGGGAGGGTGAACTCCTGGACGTCGCCCTGGCCGCCCCGGTTGACGATGAGCTGGGCGCCCAGCGTGCAGTTGGGACCATTGAGGTTGACCTCGAGGGCGTTGTCTCCCGAGTTGGCCGGACCACGGAAGCGCTGGACGCTGGTGCCGTAAGGCTCAGGCCGCATGTCCGGGTTGCTTCTCGGATGCTGGTCTCCGGTGGGATAGGTGCTGAACTGCTGGTCGGGGAAGCGGGTGGCCAGCCAGGACCGGGCCTCGGAGTAGTGCTGGGCGTTGGCCCGCCAGCGGGTGTAGTAGAGCCACTTGTTGTATTCGAGAAGCGCGCTGTTGACGTTGTACCCCACCGCGGCGAGCCCCTCGTCCAGCGAATCCCAGATGTTGCCGTCCCACTGGTAGATATCCCAGATCTCCGGCAGGAGCTCCTCGTAGAACCTCTCCCACATGTACAGCGGCCAGAGGATGTTGCCATACTCGTACTGGCCGTCGTGGGTGTTGACCTTCAGGTAGGGGCGGCCAATGCAGCTCTGCAGGTACCCGATGTAGTCGTTGCAGTAGTCGTAGGCCTGCTCCTCGCCGATCATGGCGCAGTTTTCCATGAACCAGCTCGCGCCCGAGAGATAGCCGAACTGCACGACGTGCATGTACTCATGGCACACGGTGCTGCGCAGCGTGCACCAGCTGGCGATGTTGTCGTCGACGTTGAACTCGGAGCAGCGATCCCAGGGCTCCGGACCGCCGCCGTCGGTGGTGGTCCAGGTGGAGCCGAGGATTCCGCCGGAGAGGGGCTCGATGTAGACGTCGATCTTGGAGTGGGTGCCGCACTGCGGGGGAGCGTCCCAGGTGCGGTCGACGTGGTAGGCCTCCCAGGACTGCTCGCAGTAGAGGGCGATGGACTCGGCGTAGGCCTGCGTGCCGGCCAGACGGTGGATGCAGAAGTGGGTGGTTTCGATGGTGCACTGGCGGTCGCCCCGCGGAATCTGATAGTTCTTGATCTCGTCGCGGACGTTGACCGGCAGTTCGTCGGCGTGCTCGAAGGCTTCCTTCAGCAGCGACGTGCCACACTTGTAAGGCTGCTCGGGGAACTGGAACTCCGCCGGGAGCTTGGTCGCGTCCTTGACGAAGTAGAGCCGGTAGAGATAGAGCTGAGCCTCCGTGATCTCCCCGTGCTGGTAGGCATCCCACAGCGCGGTCAGCGTGGGATGGCCCTGCGAGATGGGAAGGGGCGGCTCCGCGGCGCCGGCAATGCCTGCCGAAGCCAGGAAAAGGACCGCCAGAACGGCTAGGGTCCTGCGCATCATGGGCCTCCTGAGTTCATGGAAGTGCACACGCGATCCGGTCGGGATCGCCTCCCAGTGTTGGTCATGGACCAGCGTCGTTAAGGATATCTTATTTTATAGCTTGCGACAAGGGAGATGATCTTTCGGCGCTCCCGGGCTTGAGGGGATCAGGCGGGCGCTGGCGGGCGACTCGTTGGAAGAAGGAGGGTTGAGCGTCCGGCTCGCTTCGCGCCGCGACCGTCGCGCGGGAGGCTCGCCCCATGGGTCCCGGCGCCGGATCCGTGGCTCGCCCCCATGTGCGGCCGAATGGTGGCCCTCCGGGGACTTCCGCCGTGATCCCGGCGGCTCCGAGCGAGCCTCGGGGTATCGATAGGGGAGTTCCCACCCACTGCGGGTCGTTGACGTCGACGGCCACCTCGTCCGGGGCTTCGTTGGGCCTCCGCGGTCCTGCTCGTCGTGGGGGCTACCGGGGTTGGGAAGCTTCGAAGTTCAGGATCAGAACTGCCTCTCGTAACGCTCCGGAACGACGTCGGTCTCCGGTCGATGCACCCAGTAGCTCTCCTGGCGCTTGCGGAAGTCGCGCGTCATCGCGTCGCGCCCGATCAGGCGGAGGATCAGCGACATGAGGGTGAAGACAATGTAGAACAGGAGCCCGAGGATGACGCGGTTCATCACGTAGCCCAGGACATGCGCCAGCTTCATCCAAACGTAGTGGAAGGGGCGCAAGGCTTCGGGCAGCACCAGGCCCAGGAGGATCAGGATTCCGCCCGCGATTCCCAGGATCACCGGGTCGATCTTGCCATGGAAGAGGAACTGCAGGATTCCCAGCACGATGCACGCGATCCCGACCACGACGCCGGTCCCGCGCAGATCCTTCCGGGTTGCTTCGCTGTACTTCAAGAATGCCTCCTGGTGCTTCCGGGTCCATCCGGGGCGCCGGCCGTCGTCGTCGACCTGATCCCGGATGACCGCTGCGCCTCGCCTCGCCGCGCGTGTCCGCGGCGGCACCGCCACCGGGGGCCGCGACCGTCCCGTGTCGTTTTCATCAATCGAGCTGGAACTCCTTCCGCCAGTCGCTGTCGCCCTGCAACTCCGGCTGCTCCGTCTTGGCCAGGATGCAGTCGTTGAGTACGAGGTAGTCCATGTTCGTCCGCATGAAGCAGCGATAGGCGTCCTGCGGCGTGCAAACGATCGGCTCGCCCCGGACATTGAAGCTGGTGTTGATGATGACCGGGCACCCGGTTCTCTCCCGGAACGCCTTGATCAAGGCATGGTAGCGGGGGTTGTCCTCGGCGTTGACCGTCTGCAAGCGCGCCGAGTAGTCCACGTGCGTGATCGCCGGGACGCTCGAGCGGATGACGTTGAGCTTGTCGATGCCGAAGAGCTTCTCGGTCCCCTCCGGCACGGGCAACCGGTGCTCTTGGCGAACGTCGGCCACCAGCAACATGTACGGGCTGGCCCGGTCGATCTCGAACCAGTCGCTGACCTCCTCCTCCAGCACGCTCGGGGCGAACGGACGGAAGGACTCGCGGAACTTGATCTTCAGGTTCATGGTGGTCTGCATGTGCCGCGAGCGGGCGTCGCCGATGATGGAGCGATTGCCCAGGGCGCGGGGACCGAACTCCATCCGTCCCTGGAACCACCCGATCACGTTTTCCGATGCGATCAACTCGGCGACGGCCGGGATGAGTTCGTCCGGCGGCACTCTCTTGTAGGGCGCGCCGGCCGACTTGAGGAACGCTTCGATCTCCTCGTTGCTGAAGGCCGGCCCGAGATAGCTGGCCCGCTGCCGGTCGCGCGCGCTGGTCGGGCGCAGGCGGGGCTTGTCCAGATAGTGGTGCCAGACCGCCAGCGCCGCACCCAGCGCGCCGCCGGCATCGCCGGCCGCCGGCTGGATCCAGATGTCGTCAAAGGTCTTTTCGCGCAGGACCTTGCCATTGGCCACGCAGTTGAGCGCAACTCCTCCGGCCAGGCAGAGGTGGCGCATCCCGGTGACCTGGCGGACGTGGCGGGCCAGGCGCGACATGGCCATCTCCGTCACGACCTGCACCGACGCGGCGAGGTCCATCTCCCGCTGCGTCAGCTTCGACTCGGGCTGGCGGGCCGGCCCGCCGAAGAGGCGGCCGAACTTGCCGTTGGTCATCTTCAGCCCGGCGCAGTAGTCGAAGAAGTCCATGTTCATCTTGAACGAACCGTCCTCGCGCAAGTCGATGATGTGCTCGAGGATGTCGTTGACGTACTTCGGCTCGCCGTAGGGAGCGAGGCCCATCACCTTGTATTCGCCGGAGTTGACGCGAAACCCGGTGAAGTAGGTGAAGGCCGAGTAGAGCATGCCCAGCGAGTGCGGGAAGCGGATCTCGGCGAGGATCTTGACCCGGTTGCCCCGGCCGATGCCATAGCTCGTGGTGGTCCATTCCCCGACGCCGTCGGTCGTGAGGATGGCCGCTTCCTCGTAGGGGCTGGGGAAGAAAGCCGAGGCCGCGTGCGACTCGTGGTGCTCCGGGTAGAGGATCTTGCCCTTGTAGTCCAGTTCCTTGCGGATGATGTCGGCCAGGAAGAGCTTCTGGCGGGTCCAGAGGGGCATGGCCTTGAGGAAGGAATTGAAGCCGCGGGGCGCGAAGGCGAGGTAGGTTTCCAGCAACCGCTCGAACTTCAGCAACGGCTTGTCATAGAAGGCCACCAGGTCCAGGTCCTGGTTGGTCAGCCCGGCTTCCTTCACGCAATAGGCGACGGCGTGCCGGGGGAAGTCGTGGTCGTGCTTCTTGCGGGTGAACCGTTCTTCCTGGGCCGCCGCGATGATCTCGCCGTCGACCATCAGGCAGGCGGCGCTGTCGTGGTAGAAGGCTGAGATGCCGAGGATCTTCATGTAGGTGATCGACTCCTCAAGTTCTGGTTGCGGACCCGGACGCCGGCCCCGTTCTTCCACCCAAGGCACTGGTCGCCCGCCCCGGGGCCCCCGGTTCAGGGACTGGTCGCCCGCCCCCGGCCCCCCGGTTCAGGGATCGGCCGGGCCCAGGCGGTTCTTGTGTCCCAGGAGTCAGGCTCGGCCGGAAAGGGCCGTGGGGAATGACTCGCCCAGCGTATCAGCCGCGGGGGAGTTGCGGCAAGCGGGGCCGAGAGAGGGTCGCAGGCGGGCCGGCAACGATCGGCGCCGCATTGGAGCCAATACCGCGATCACCAGTTCTCGATCGTGATCTCCCCTCCGACCATCTCCTCGCCCCCGATCGAATCCACGAACGCCCACCCCCCGGCGTCCTCCATGGCAAGATTGCCCCGCAGGAGAAGGTCGCCGCGGATCACGTACCCGGTTCCCGGATCGGGCTCGAGCCCGCAAAGCGGAATCATGTCGGGGACGTGGATCTGGCCGATGATGAAAAGCGATCCGCCCCCGGGCTGCGTCCATCCCAGTCGGGTCAGGTTGCTCAAACCCTCCAGATCCTGCAGGAGCTGGTTGCCCTGGATGCGGAGCGATCCCACGCTGGTGAGCCCTTCCAGCCCCTCCAGGCGCTGGAGAAAGGCGTTGCCCACGATGGTCAACGTCCCGTCGACGCGGGTGAGATTGTCCAGGCCGGTCAGCTTGGACAGTTTGACGTTGTTGTCGATCAGGAGCGTGGTGCACTCGGTCAGGCTCTCGAGGCCCGTCAGGTCGGTAATCGAGTCGTTGTACCCGATCTCCACGAGGACCAACCCCGCGAGGGTGGCGAGGCCGTCGAGGTCCTTGAGCCGGCCATTGTGCGCGATCACGAGATCGTGGTAGCCGTGCAGGCCCCCGAGGCCGGACAAGCTCTCGAGGCTCGGGTTGCCGGTGATGAACAGGCTTCCGGCCCTGCTCAGGCCGAGCCCGGCGAAGTCCACGAGCCGGGGGTTGAGCGTCACCTCGAAGCTCCCGTCCACGCTGCCGGCCAGCCCGCCCACGGAGGTCAACGCGTCGTTGCCCTCGATCGTGAGATGGCGCCCCACCTGGATCGATCCCAGACCGGCCAGGGACGTCAGGACCGGGCAGTCCTGCACGACCAGGCTCCCCCCGACATCGCTCAGGTTGTGCAGGTGCGCGAGGCTGGCGAGCCGGCTGTTGCCCCCGAGCACGATGTCCTGGCCCACCGAGGCGAGGCCCTCCAGCCCCGCCAAGGTCACGAGCGCCGGGTTGCGCGCCACCGTCAGGTCGGTAAT
>JAKQSZ010000007.1 GCA_029569475.1 Candidatus Eiseniibacteriota bacterium
GCCAAGAGCATGGCGCGGGGCTTCCGAAACCCGAAGCGCTTCCAAATGGCCATCTATTTCCACTGCGGAGACCTCGATCTCTACCCGACCTCAACCATGTTCACCCGATGAAACCAGCCACCCGAAACCCGGAAGACCCAAGAGGAATAAGCCCGGGACCCGTTTCGTTCCAAGGTGTCGGATTGGAATGTTGAGGTCATGACGTAAGAACGTCAGGGTGCTGCCCCCGTCCGCCCGACCGCCCGACCGTCCCCGCAACGTTCACTCGACCCTGAGTGGTCAGGCACGGCAGTGGCGCTGTTCCGGCCAGGTGATCTGGTGATCTGCTGATCCACTGAGTCATCGAGCCACCTGCTGGGGCGAGGGTCCAACGTTCGGATCACGATATGCATGACAGTTGTACACGGAAGCGCCATCTGCCGTCAGTGCGCGGTCCTCCAGGCCGAAGGCGTGTGGCTTCGCCGTGAGACGAGCCTGACGGTGGAGCTGCAGATTGACTACGGCGATGGAGTGGGTTTCCACCGCTTCAGGTCGTATGACAGCATCACGAGTCCGGACGAAGATGGCGATCACGACATCGACCCGGTGGATCAGGCGCTCTTCCTGTCCGCCTACATGCTGCTGAACGTCTACAAGGCCGACATGGATGGCAACGGGGTCGTCAACGTCAAGGACTATGACTGGTTCGTGGCGCACCGGACGGCCCAGTAAAGGGGGAGGGCAGAATCGTGAATACTCTACGTGTAGCTGTCTTGGCGATAGCGTGCCTCGCCTCCGGCGTGGCCGTCGTGTCGGCCGCTCCCGGCCTGGTGATGCATGCCCTGCCCTCGGGCGGGGGGACTCCTGGTGGAGGACGAACCGGGCCGTGTGATTCCGAATCCGTTGCGTCGCGGATCCGGGATCGAGTGGGGTGCCGGGCGACTGCCGGTGAAGATCGAGGTCTTTGACGTCAACGGACGGGTGGTACGGGTGTTCGGTCCGGCGGGCGCCGGTGGGTTGAGAGCCACCTGGGATGGTCGCAGCGAGTCTGGCAGGGAGTTGCAGACCGGAGTGTACCTCTTGCGGATCTCGCAAGGCGACTCGGTGCTGAGAAGGAGGGTTCTGTACCTGAGATAGGACGATCGTCCTGTCGTTTGCGGCCGAGTTGGGGTGGGGCGCGCCTGGACCGTCAGGATCCGGGTCGCGCCCTGCCATTTTCCGCAAGCGAACGGCTCTCCGCCGCTGTGCTGGAAGAGCCTGGGTGGGGTATGATCAGCGCCGGTGCACCGGCTTCAGGGTCGCGAGGGAGGGGAGGTGTCTTCCGTGAGCCAGACCGCATCCAGCAGCAGCTTCGTTCCGGGAACGGGGCGGACCATCCTGGGCCACCCGGTCGGTCTCTTCATCCTGTTCTTCACCGAGATGTGGGAACGCTTCTCCTACTACGGCATGCGTTCGCTTCTCGTGCTGTACATGGTGCAGCATCTCCTCATCAAGCCGGACGTCGGGGCCGAGGTGCTGGGGTTCAACGCGGTCAAGGGACTGCTCGAGACGATCTTCGGCCCGATGGACGTGCAGCCCTTCTCGTCCCAGATCTACGGGCTCTATACCGCCTTCGTCTACCTCACTCCCTTCTTCGGCGGGATGCTGGCGGACCGGGTGCTCGGGCAGCGCCGGACGGTGGTGCTGGGCGGCGTCCTGATGGCGATCGGCCACTTTCTCATGGCGGTGGAGAGCCTCTTCTTTGTCGCGCTGCTCTTCCTGATCTTCGGCAACGGCGCTTTCAAGCCCAACATCTCGACCCAGGTCGGCGGACTCTACCGCCCGGGGGATCCCCGGCGGGACGGGGCTTTCACGATCTTCTACATGGGCGTCAACCTCGGGGCCACCCTGTCGCCCCTCATCTGCGGGACTCTCGGACAGAAGCTCGGATGGCACTATGGCTTCGGCGCCGCCGGCGTAGGGATGATCCTCGGCCTGATCATCTACCTGACGGGACAGCGCTATCTCGGCGAGGACGATCTGACCCGAACGCGCCGTGAACAGGCCGCCGCGGGCCGCCTGGCCGGGCCGAAACCGAAGCAGTCTATGACCCGCGACGAGAAGCAGCGGGTGCTCGCCCTGGTCGTCCTCTGCGCCCTCAATATCGTCTTCTGGGGCGTCTACGAGCAGCAGGGGAACACGATGCAGCTCTGGGCGGACCAGAATACGAACTGGAACTTCCTCGGCTGGTCGATCCCCTCCACCTGGTTCCAGTCGTTCAACCCCATCATGATCTTCCTCTTGGCGCCGCTGCTGAATATCGCCTGGTCGTGGCAGGCACGCCGGAAACGCGAGCCGTCCTCGGTGACCAAGATGGCCATCGGCTGCATGTTGCTGGGCCTCTCCTACATCATCATGATCATCGCCGCCCAGGGGCTGGCCCCCGGCGAACGGCGAAGCGTGCTCTGGCTGGCAAGCACCACTTTCGTCCTCACGGTCGGGGAGCTGTATCTGTCTCCCATCGGCCTCTCTCTCGTCACCAAGACCGCGCCGGCCCGGATGGTGTCGATGATGATGGGCGTGTGGTATCTCTCCAGCTTCTTCGGCAACTACCTCTCCGGGTTCCTGGGCACCTTCTGGGAGAAGATGCCGCGCGACCTCTTCTTCCTGGTGCTGACGTTGCTCGGGGTGGGCGCGGGGCTCGCCATCTGGGCGATCGGCCGGCCTCTGAATCGCATCCTGCGGCAGCATGACAAGCCTGTCCTTGAGGCTGTTCCGGCCGCGCCGGTGTCGCCCGCCTGAGTTCGTCAGTGAAGAGCGACCGCTTCCGGATGGGTCGCGTACCAGGCGAACCAGAAGGCATGCATGATCTGCAGATCGTGCGGCAGCTCGCGGCTCGACTCCCCGGTGTCCCCGGCGTCGCCGCCGATCACGCCAGCGTCGCCGCCGATCACGACGGTGTCGCCGCCGATCACGACGGTGGGCGGCCGGTCGTGGTAGACCAGCGGGACGGAGCGCCCCCCGGCCTCGACACTACATCGGCGCGTAGATCCGGCGGATCGGGCTTCGATCACGGGAAGTGGGACGACCGTCCACTCGCCCGCGTATCCCAGGATCAGGCAGGGAGTCTTGAGCGCCAGCGCGTCCCCTCCGGGGAGAGGCGCGGTGGGATAGCGGAGCAGGTCGGAGCCGTAGTAGCTGGTGTAGGGTTCGCGACGATAGCGTTGCGCCCGGAGAGGGTCGCGCGCCAGGACCGTGGTGTGCGGATGAAGGGTCTTCCAGTCCTCCCACCGGACCAGCTGACTGGGGATCAGGCGCAGCGAGTCGCCGCGCGCGGCGGCGGGTCCGGCGATCGCGCGGGCCTGGAGCTGGCACCAGAGGCTCTCCTGACCGGGCCGGCCGCGGTCGTACATCAGTAGGTTGGAGTTGTACAGAAGGCCGCTATGGCCGAACTCCAGGACCTCTCCCGGCCCTGACGGGAGGTTTCCGCCTCCGCGCGATTCGTCCGGCGCCGGCGGTTGGTCGCGCGCTTCACCTGGCGTGGGGGGCGCTTGCCGCCGGTCGAACACGGCCACGGCGTCGCAGAGCGGGCTGTAGGTCACCGTGATCGGCACGCCGCCCAGCGTGTCGTTGACGATCTCGTGCCAGTTGAGGACGATGAGCGGGTAGGCCCGCGCCTGTCCACCGAGCGTCACGCCGATCACCCGGTCGCCCGGCACCAGGTACTTCTTTCGGCCCTCGCCCGCGAGCGAGTCCACGACCGCCACACCGGCGAGCGGCGGAAGGTCGAGCACGGGCATTCCATCCCTGGGCAGGCCCGTGGCGGCGATCTGTGCCCGCGGGACCAGGCAATTGCCGAGATCGAACCCATAGGTTGCCGGATCACGGCCGTCACCGACCGCGCGCGATCCCGGCGTGCGCAGGGCATCGCCCAGGCGCCAGACGACGGCCGCCCCGGTCAGGACGACGGCGAGGATCAGGATCCAGAGCGCTGGGCCTAGGGGATTGCGGCGCATCATCCCTCGGGCAATCAGCGGTTCAGTCCGACGCCGGTGCCCGGTCCAGGGACGAACTGGCGGGGCCGGCCACCGCGGATTGATAGTCGCGGACCGGGCCGATCGGTCCGCGGTCGACGACCATCAGCCCCAGCGTGAGCGGCAGGTAGATCAGGCTTGCGAGAAAGAGAAGCCGGGCGCTGCGGTCGGTGCGCTCGGCCCGCATCTTCCAGCCCAGGACAAGGAAGCCCGCGCCGAGTACCAACGACGCTCCCAGGAACCACCAGCCGGCCAGCCCGGCCCAGAGAGCGAAGAATCCCAGCGGCAGGAGCGCGACGGTGTAGGCGATGGCCAGGGCTCCGGTGGTGCGGCCGCTCGGGTCGATGCTGGGAAGCATGCGGTAGCCGCCACGGGCGTAGTCCTGCCGGTAGAGCCAGGCCAGGGCGAGAAAGTGGGGGATCTGCCAGAGAAAGAGGATCGCCGCCAGGATCCACGCGCCGTAGCCGATCCGGCCCTCCGCGCCCGTCCATCCCATCATCGGCGGCACCGCGCCGCAGATCGCGCCGACCAACGTGCAGAACGGCGAGCGGTGCTTCATCGGCGTGTAGACGAGGGTATACAGCAGAACCACAAAGGCGCCGAGGGCGGCGGTCAGGAGGTTGACCGCGATCGCCAGCGTCGCGACCCCGGCCGCCGCCATTGCCATGCCGGCGAGGAGTCCATGACGGGATGTCAGACGTCCCGAGGGAAGCGGCCGCTCGCGGGTCCGTTCCATCAAGGCGTCACGCCGTTGCTCGATCCACTGGTTGAGAGCGTTGGCGCCCCCGGCCGAGAGGGCGGTCCCGAGAACCGTCCAGAAGAACCCTGAGCCGAAAACGGTCCGGAAGAATCCCGGGCCGGGCGCATCGCCGGCCATCACATAGCCGGCTGCCGTGGTGAGCACGACGAGCGACGTCAGTCGCGCTTTCGAGAGTTCAAGGTAGAGATGCATCGATTCCCTGATTGTCCTGATTGTCGGTGCCGCGGTCCGCTGTTCATGGAGAACGTCTCCCCCGCGATCGGGAGCATCCCACGCGGCGCCGGTGACGACCTGCGCGCTCCGTCTCGCTCGCCGGGAGTGTCGCGCCGGAGGTTCGCGCCGGAGGTTCGCTCGCCGGGAGTTTTCGCGCCGGGACCCTGGAGCGTGCAGTCCTCCATCCTAACACCTTGTCCACCGGGTGGCCGGCGTATCTTGCATTGGATGCGACGTTGCTCGGGCCAGGCAGCGTGGTTTCGGTCCAACTGGAATTGGATGCGGCAGTACCCGCCAGGCGGCGTGGCATTGTCCTGGCGGGCAGGGGAGCCTACGATCTTCCGGAAACCTGGGGCTCGCCGAGCGCAAGCAGGCGCTGCCGGGAGGAGATCCGCGCATGGCCACACAAATCCTGGACGACCCGACGACCGGCGATCGCAGGTACGTGCTGACGCTCGGCTTCGGAACAACGGTCGCGATGTGGGCGGTCGCCTACGTCGCTCGCATCCCCCCTGCCATCGTCCCCAACTGGCTCCTGTTGTTCCTGTTCCTGGTCTGCCTGGCCGGCGGGGGGTACCGCGCGGGGCGGCTCACCGGCGGCGGCTGGGTGGCGGGCCTCCAGGTGGGATTGCTGGCGTCGGCGCTCAACGTCCTGATCCTGGGCAGCGTCCTCGGCGGCGGAGACAGCGGCGTGCCCTCGGCGATCTGGTGGCTGCCGGGTTCGATGCTGGCCGGCGCGTTCTTCGGGGCCCTCGGCGGGTTCTTCGGGCAGCGCGCGTCCATGAAGGGAGGCGCCGCAACCCGGCAACGCACGCGGGAGTTCCAGAGCGGCGCGGGGATCGCACAGGGCGATCCAACCGGAACCGTCGTGCCCGCGCCCGCGGACTGGACCGCGGGTTTCGGCCGCGTGGCCGCGGGAGCGACCTTTCTCCTCCTCATCGTCGGCGGCCTGGTCACCAGCCACGGGGCCGGCCTGGCCGTGGTCGACTGGCCGAATTCCTTCGGTTACAACATGTTCTTGTACCCGCTCTCCCGGATGACGGGCGGCGTGTACTACGAGCACGCCCACCGCCTCTTCGGGTCCCTCGTCGGGCTGACGACGCTGGTGCTCACGCTCCATCTCTGGAAGGTGGAGCGGCGCGCCTGGGTTCGCGCGTTCGCGACGGCGGCCTTCGTCCTGGTCGTGGTTCAGGGCATCCTCGGAGGGCTCCGGGTCACCGGCCACTTCACGACCAGCACATCGGCCGAGGTGACGCGCCCCGACACCCGGCTCGCGATCGTGCATGGGGTCACCGGGCAGATCTTCTTCGGCATGATGGTCGCGCTGGCCGCCTTCCTCTCGAGGACCTGGAAAGCCGGACGGCCGGCCCATCGCCTGGAAGGAGCGGGGATCGACCGGGGGCTGGCGATCCTCTTCGTGGCCGCCCTGTTCATCCAACTCTGTCTCGGGGCATTCCAGAGGCACATGGCCCAAGGTCTCCTCATCCACATCGCCATGGCCACGGTCGTCTCCGTCGTCGGCCTCACCGCCGCGATCCGGGCCTCGGTCCACGAGAAGAAAGGGCTGGCCGGGACTTCCATCCTCAAACGGATCGGCTCGACGATCCTCTGGCTCCTCGGGATCCAGGTCACGCTGGGCATCGCGGCCCTGGCCACGACCGGATTCTCGCCCGCGCTGGAACCCTCGTCCTCGCTGGAGGTCTTGCTGACGACCGCGCACCAGGCGACCGGCGCGCTGCTTCTCGGCGCATCCGCGCTGCTCGTGGTCTGGGCGCACCGGCTGTTGCAGCCCGCGTCCTCGAAGTAGCGACACCTCGGGCAGGCGACGGGAGGGTGCGGCTAGGACGGCGCGGTCAGGACGGTGCGGTTCCCATCGCCCGAGGCGTCGTGTTAGACTCGGCCCTGTTCTTTATCTGGAGACGGCAAGTCTCCCAAGCGGGGACAACCAGTCGGGCTTGCTGGAGCATCTACTTGAAGAACAGGATCGCTCGTGGCGCGCCTGGCAGCATCCGCGCCAGCGGCTGAGAGCCTCCGCTCCGGCGGAGTCAGCAATCGGACGAGTCATCCATCGGACAGTCGCTCGATACGAGGAGTAGCATGACCCCAGACGAACTCAGAGAGTCCTACCATCGCTTCTTCGAGGAGCGTGGGCACCGCCGGATACCTTCGGCTCCCTTGCGGCCCGAGAATGACGCCAGCGTGCTCTTCACGACCGCGGGCATGCAGCCGCTGGCGCCGTTTCTGATGGGCGAGCCGCATGCCTTGGGGAATCGGCTGGTGGGCGTGCAGAAGTGCCTGCGCACCGACGACATCGAAGAGGTCGGCGATGCCTCCCACCTGACCTTCTTCGAGATGCTCGGCAACTGGTCCCTGGGCGACTACTTCAAGCAGGATTCGCTGGTCTGGAGCTACGAGTTCCTCACGGGCACGCTGGGGATCGACCCGGCGAAGCTGCGGGTGACCGTGTTCGCCGGCGACGCGGACGCGCCGCGCGACGACGAGTCGGCCGGGATCTGGCGCTCGCTCGGCATCCCGGAGGACCGCATCCACTACATGCCGAAGAAGGACAACTGGTGGGGTCCGGTGGGACCGACGGGGCCCTGCGGCCCGGACTCGGAGATCTTCTTCGACACGGGCAAGCCCGATCACCCCGGGTGCGGTCCGGGTTGTTCCTGCGGCAAGTGGTTCGAGATCTGGAACAACGTGTTCATGGAGTACAACAAGCAGCCGGACGGCACCTATGTCCGGCTGGCCAGGCAGAACGTGGACACCGGCATGGGCATCGAGCGGACCGTCGCCGCCCTCCGCGGCTTCGAGGACGTCTACGACGTCGATACGCTGGCGCCGCTCATCCGGCGGGTGCAGGAGCTTTCCGGCCGTTCCTATCGCGAGAATCCCAGGCCCTTCCGCGTCATCGCGGACCACCTGCGGGCCTCGACCTTCGCGATCTCGGACGGGGTTCATCCCTCCAATGTGGAGGCCGGATACATCGTGCGGCGTCTCATCCGGCGGTCGGTCATGTACGGGCGCGAGCTGGAGATCAAGGGGGCCTTCTGCGCGGACGTGGCAGGCATCGTGGTCGACACCTTCGGCGAGGCGTATCCCGAGCTGCGGCAGAATCGCGAACGGGTGCTCAAGGAACTGCAGCGGGAGGAAGAGAAGTTCCAGGGAACGCTGGAGCGGGGCTTGCGCAAGTGCACGAAGTGTTTCGAGCGCATCATTCCGGGCGAGGGCTGTGTCGTGTCCGCGGCCGAGGCTTTCGACCTCTTCGAGACCTATGGATTCCCGCTGGCGTTGACGGTTGAACTGGCGCGCGAGCGTGGGCTCACCGTGGATGAGGCGGGCTTCGAGAAGCTGTTCGAGGAGCATCGCGAGATCTCGCGGCGCGGCATGGACAAGAAGTTCAAGGGGGGACTGGCCGACCAGACGGAGGCCACCACGCAGCTGCACACGGCCACGCACCTGCTCCACCAGGCTCTCCGCCAGGTCCTGGGCACCTCGGTGCAGCAGATGGGCTCGAACATCACGACCGAGCGGCTGCGCTTCGACTTCTCCTACGGGGAGAAGCTGACCCCGGAGCAGGTGGCCGAGGTGGAGCGGATCGTCAATGAGCAGATCCAGCGGGATCTGCCGGTCTCCTTCGAGGTGATGCCGCTCGACCGGGCCCTGCAGTCCGGCGCCCTGGCCTTCTTCGGCGATCGCTACGGGGAACAGGTCAACGTGTACAGCATCGGGTCGTTCTCCCGCGAGGTCTGCGGAGGGCCGCACGTCCGGCGCACGGGGGAACTCGGAGTGTTCAAGATCGCCAAACAGGAGTCGATCGGCCAGGGGACGCGGCGGATCAAGGCCACGCTCGCCGCACCGGCCCGGAACTAGAACCCCGGAACTAGAACCCCGGAACTAGAACAGCAGCCCGCGCCGGAGTGGCTCGTGGCGCTGCATGGTCGGTGCCGGCTCGTCAACGATCGATCAGCCTTGCCGCGGCGGCTCGTTCAGCCACCGCGGCATTTTGTCAACCACAGGGAGGAGGGGGACGAGGGGAAGGCCGGGCCAGGCTCTCAAGGCTTGGCGGAGACGGCATGGAACGGCAAAGCCGGCGACCCGGGCTGAGGCCGCCGGCTTCACGTTTGGATCGGCTGTTCCTTCGAGGGTAGGGGTTGCCGTCGTTATGGTCTCTTCCTGTGCTTCGACCGGAGCGACTCAGGAGGGCCGCCGCGCGCGGCTGAGGCGGGCTCCGGCCGCCGCGCGGGAACCTTTCTTGTTGTCCGTGCTCCTCTTCTTCGTGGTCTGACCGACGATGCCGGAACTCCGGCCACCGACGCGAGGGTGCTCACCGGTCCCTCCGAAGTTGCCGAGCCGGCGTTTGGGATCGGCCTCGTGAAAGGGAGCTCGTCCCGCCGCCCCGTTGTTCCTGGTGGGGCCCTGCTTGTTGAAGCCGCGCATGGCCGGTTTCGAGAGTGGGTTCTTGCTGGTCATGCCCATGTCTACACCTCTGCTTCTCGTGATCGTGTTCAGGCGTGATGCGCCGTGTGGACGAGGGGCGAACGCCGCACAGTCTCGAGGTCGATCGCGGAGCGAGCCACCGAATCGACCCAACTCAACTGTGTGATGGTTCCGACGTCGACCAGGATCTCCCGCCGGCCCAGGGCTTCGTCCGTCTTGACCTTGAAGAAACGCACCTTCCATCCGGTGTTGTCCTCTTCGATCAGGATGTCCTTGATGTCCCCGACCGGGCCATCCACGGCACTCAGGCGATAGCTCAGAACTTCGCTGGCGCTGCGCAGGTGCTGATTCCCCGCGAGCGCCGAGTTCATGACCTCGTCGTCGTCGGCGAGGGGACCGGCGCCGGCGCGCATCCCGCTGCGCGTGACCATTTCCTCGGCGTGCATGCCCGGCACCTCCGTCGTCGGGAGGATCCCCGCTCCCCAGTAGAACGGCCAGCCATAGTAGCTGTGCAACCGCTCCTCGTGTTGACGAGAGACCGGTTTGTCGGTGTCGATGTCGGGGCTGTTCTTCACCTGATCCTTGGAGAGCTGCGTGAGCAGGTCCTTGTTGGCATCGTCAAATCCCTGGATCGTCGAAGGGACGAGCAAGACGGAACGGCCCGGCAGCCAGCGTCCCGTATCCACGACCACGTAGCGGACCGGCCAGCCTTTGTCTTCGAAGTAGATGTCCTTGACGTGGCCGATCTCCCCGTCGGACGCGTGGATCCTGTATTTCTTGAGAGTCTCGAATTCTCGGAGCATCGTGGCCTCCTTTCCCCCTATAGATGGGGTGGAGATTGTCGTGCCATCGACGCCTTGTCCGGCGAGTCTCTCCTTCAGCATCCGTCAAGGGCATGGAATGGGAGGGGTATGGCGGATCGGTGGGACCGTCGCGACGCTCACGGCGCCGCCACAGCGGGGTTCGGATATCCCTGGGATGCGAACTCACCGCGAGGTTCGGCGGGCCTCCTGCCAGGCGAGGATCTCGTCGTAGATGGCCTCGGTCTTCGCGACCATCGACTCGAAGGAGAACTCGCGGCGCGCCTTCTCATCGGACCGGGCGCCCATCACACGCCGCAGTTCAGGATCCTGGATGAGGACAGCCAGCCGCCGCGCCAGGGCCGGCGCATCGTTGGGTGGCACGAGGAAGCCGTTGACCCCATCGGCCACCACCTCAGGGTTGCCACCGACGCCGGTGGCGATGCAGGGCAGGCCGGCGGCGATTGCCTCGAGGAGCGCATTGGACATCCCCTCGCTCTTCGAGTTCAGGACGAAGATGTCGCTGGCCTGAAGGATCCGCGGGATGTCGCCGCGGTGACCCGCAAAGACGACCCGCCCGGCCACCCCCAGATCGGACGCCAGGCTGCGGCAGTGGTCCAGCAGACGGCCATCTCCGACCAGGCAGAGCCACGCTTCAGGTGAGGAGGACATCGCTCGAGTCGCGCGCCCTTTCTGAGTTGGGGGCGACGTGGGTTTTGGGAGAAGAGCCAGGGCGCGGATCAACTCGGGATGCCCTTTGATCGGGTGGAAGTTCGCCACCATCGTGATCAGCAGGGCCTCCTCGGGCACTCCCAGCTCGCGGCGTAAGTCCCGCGTCTCGCGCGATGTCCATCGCTCCGGCAAGGCGACCCCGTTCGGCACGCGGTATCGCCAGCGCTGGTCAACGCCCCACGAGTCCAGAACGCCATCCGCGCCCCGTGAGACCGACACAAAGCGCGTGCGCGGCCCCTGCACCCACTTGAAAAGCGGACGGAAGAACTCGGGGTGGGGGAGCAGGTGGCGGCGCAAGGCAATCAGGTGGGCCACCTCGGGATCGAGTCCGGCGAGGGCGACCCCGATCAGGTTCGAGCCGTAGAGGTAGGAGTGCACGATCCGGACATTCTCGCGTCGCATCTCCTGCGAAAGGCGCCGCATGGCGCGTGCCCCTTGCCACG
Organism: Candidatus Eiseniibacteriota bacterium; assembly: GCA_029569475.1. Next base: position 11,384 of record JAKQSZ010000007.1, read on the forward strand.
TGAAGACTGACCGGATTCCGGACGGGCGGACCGCGACGCCCGCTCGCTCCACGCGCTCCAGGAAGGGGCCTTCCTTTCGCGTTAGATAGAGGACGGGCCGGTAGCGGCTACGGTCGAGACGCTCGAGAAGATTGGTCAGATGGTTCTCAGCACCGCCGAAGCGGAGGGACCCCAGAAGGTAGGCGATCGTCGCGGGTTCTGCGGTGCTAGGGGTCAGGCCCGAGTCTGCAGTCGCGTCGGAGTTTCGGCCGTTGGCCATGCGATCCTTGTCCTTTGAAGATGTTTCCGGGTGCGACGACCCTGACGACAGACACGTCGCGACGATCGTCCTCCCCTCAGGTAGCACGTCGCGACGATCGTCTTCTCCTCAGGTAGCACGTCCCGACGATCGTCTTCTCCTCAGGTAGCACGTCCTGACGATCGTCTTCTCCTCAGGTAGAAGGCTCTCGGCCGAAGAGCGGCGCCAGATCAGCGAGAATACCGGCCTGGAGGCAAGCCCGAGCCCCGCGTGTTTTGACGGCTGCCATTGTGGCCACGGGCCGCCGGCACGTCCAGAACGAAGACATCGTGATTCCCGTGCGATCCACCGATCCCACGATCCCCCGGAGCCCACCATTCCCGGATTCCGCTTTCCACGGACTCCACGGATCCCGGGGTCCCACGCCAACCCCAACCAGTTCCATTGTCCTCCGCAGATGGACCAGAGATGGCATCTCTCTTGCTCCCTGGTCCACAAGGTTGAGGTACAGGCTCTAGAAGAAAGCGAACAGGAGGCAGGAAATGCTCTGGACCATCACGGTAATCCTTCTTGTGCTGTGGCTTCTGGGAATGGTGAGTTCGTACACCATCGGCGGGTTCATCCATATCCTCCTGGTGTTGGCGTTGGTCACGTTCCTGATCAGGATCATCCAGGGGCGCCGGCCGGTCTGATCCCAGCGGTCCGATCGCGGCGGGTCTGGCCATCGGCCGGTTTGATCACCGCTCGATCTGACGACTCGGCGTCTGATAACCGTCCGGTCCGATCGCCGGCGGTCGGCCGCCCACTCGGTCATGTAACAAAGGCCTCCGCCGCCTCGCCCAGAGCGCCTTGTTGGACTGGCGGGGTGACGCCGCTTGCCCGGTCCGGAAGGGTGGATTTTCCGGATAGACGCTCCGCTCCGGTTGTTTCATCCTCGGCGAATGGTTTCGGGATCGGGCGTTTCCCGTGTGGCCGGAGTCTCGCCCCCACGGACATCGAGCGGCATCGGCGTATGTGGCCATGAGCAGGACGCGTCGCCCGCGGGCCCGGGCGTGTTTCCGACGCCCGATCGGCCGGTCGCCCCGATTCCTTTTCTCTACGTCGCGTACTTTTTTCACGATCGAGCCATGCGTCCCCGCGGATTGGCGCCACGCCTGGCGACCGAAGGTCTCAGACCCATCCTGCTTTGCGCATCCAACTCTGAGGGAACTGGTCCCCCGCCCGTTCCACCGGCTGGCTTTGCCGGTGTGCTGGTCGCGGTCCCGGAGCCGCTGCGGAACACCCTCCGTTCGCTTGGCAGAACCGTCCGCTCGCTCGGCAGCACGTTTCGGCGCGGGCTAGGCGCCACGCGCGACCGGGAGCCCGTGGCGGGTCTGGGGCAGCAGGACGCTCCGACGCAGGACGTCGTCGAGGAACTCCTGGCGGTTCCGGATCGCCATGCTCTTTGGATTCCGGGGGCTGTCGTGGCGGGGTTGCGGGCCGTTCGCAGGCACCGGTGCCGTGTCATCTTCGCCTCCGGCGGTCCGCCTTCGGTCCTTGTGGTCGGCTGGCTGGTCGCGCGCCTGACGCGGTTGCCGCTCGTCTGCGAGTTTCGTGACCTTTGGGTAGACAACCCGTTCGTGGCCTACCGGTTTGGGTCCAGGCGCCGGCTGGATCGTTCTCTCGAACGACGGATCCTCCGTCGGGCCCGGCACGTCGTGACGGTGACCGAACCGATGGCCGAGCAACTGCGGGAGACGCACCCGGGGCTATCTCCCGGGCGGATCCATGTCATACCCAATGGGTTTGATCCAGGTCTCCTGGAGCGATCCGCCGGCTACGATCGGCCCCGCGATGATGCCGCGAAGGCAGGGGTGGGCGACAAGGGGCGGTCGCGCCCGGCCTGCCTCACGTATACGGGAGAGCTGTACGGCCGCCGGAGTCCCTACCGGCTCCTGGAAGCCCTGACCCGGCTCCGCCGCGAGCACGGCGGCACGCCTCCCGTGATCCTGCGGCTGGTCGGACGCATCGATGAGCGATTTCGCGCCGCGGTAGCGCGAGCGTCCGAGGACGGCATCGCCGAGGCGTCCGGCACCTGCACGGCCGAGCGTAGCTTCGCGGAAATGATGGAGGCGGATTTCCTCCTGCTTCTGATCGAGCAAGGCGCAGGGGCCAGGGGCGTCATGACGAGCAAGATCTTCCCTTACCTCGCCATCGGAAGGCCGATCCTCGCGACCGTGCCTCCGGATGGTGTGGCCGGGGCTCTTGTACGGGAACTCCGCGCGGGTCTGGTGGCCGACCCGGACGACGTCGAGGCGATCGTCTCCGCTCTGCGGCGGTTGCTCGCGGGGGATGTCCCGCTCTCGACCCTGGAGGAACGGGCCGAGCGGCTGCGGTCCTTCTCCTGGCCGGCTCTGGCGGCGCGGTTGGGGCATCTGCTGCGGGAGGCGGCAGGCGAATCCGGTCCCACCGCGCGGGCGGGAGAGCCATGAGCGAGCGCGTCCCGCACATCTCGGGCGGGTGGGCGGATCCGAGAGTGCGCTGGGGCGGCCTCCTCGTGGCCGGCGGCTGCCTGTTGGGTGGAGCCTTCGCCTGGGCGCCGGTGCCGGTGGCCCTGGCTGTGGCGATCGGCCTCTTGTCCTGGATGTCCCTGCGGCGATTCTCGTGGTCCATCCTGCTGCTGCTGACGCTTCGGCCGTGCCTCGACCTGGCGAGCCAGTTCGGCATAGCGCTGGGTCCTATCCGGCTCAACCTACCCGCCGCCGCCGGGATCCTCATCTTCGGACTCGCCGTGTTCTACCTCGTGGACCGCCGGCTGCGGGGCGCGCCGCTGGACGGTGGGGGCGCTCCGTCCGTCGCCTTCGGCGTCCTGGCTTTCGTCAATCTGCTCGGCATCCTCGTCGGCGGTTCCTATGGCGGCGCCGGCTTCGCCGCCATCGCCGCGCGCGAGTCGGTGCGGTTCCTCAGCATATGGGGAATGTACTTCGTCCTGGTCAACCTTCTGGGCGAGGGGATGGAAGAGCGGAGCATCTATCGCGCTCTGTACATCAGCATGATCGTGCCGGTGGCTCTGGGAATCGGCGAGTTCTTTCTCTATCTGTCCACGGGGTTGTACAACCTGCAGGACGGGGCGCCCCATGGACGGCTGACCGGATCCTTCTTCCATGCCACCGCCTTCGGTTTCCACCTCGCGGTCGTCATCATCATCACGCTGACGCTGCTTCGCTCCACGCGCCGGTCCGTCCCCCGGGGGGTTCTCTGGGTGACGCTCGTCATCAGCGGATGGTTGCTGGTCTTCACCTTCGCGCGGGGCGCGTGGATCTGCCTGGCGATCGGCCTGGTGGTCAAGGCGTTGCTCGATCCCCGCCGGATGCTCAAGCCGGTGCTGGTCTTTGGCGTTGCCGCCGCGATCCTCGTCGGGCCCCGGGTGGTTTCCCGTTTCGGCGACATCAACTCCAGCATCTCGCTGGGGAGAGTCCTGCAAACCCGCGGGGCCCGGCTGAACTCCTTCGAGTGGCGCATCTACAACTGGGTCGTCCTGGCGGTGAAGGCCAAGGATCGACCCTGGTTGGGATACGGGACGGGCGCTACCTCCGAGGTCAACCCCCACGTCACGAGCGAGCGCGAAGGACGCGGTTTCAATGCGCACAGCGAGTGGGTGGCCTACCTGGTCGAGCACGGGATCGTGGGCGTGCTCGCGCTGGCCTTCTACTACGGCCGGTTGGCCCGGTGGCTGACCGTACTGCGGCGGCGCCTGTCCCGCCTGGCGGAAAAGCGCGCGTCGGGGTTGTCGCCGCCCGGGGATCCCGACCTGAGCCCCGACCTGGCCGGGACCGGCTTGGAGCTGCTCGCGGGTTTCCTGGTCGTGGGTCTGTTCGCGCAGGTTCCGCTCGAGCATACCTCGACGTACTACTTCGTGGCCGGCTTGCTCGCGATCCTGCGCGCGGCCGAGCGGGCGGCCATGCGAGCAACGGACGCGGGGAGGTCGTGACGCCGGCAGAGCCGCACTGGCTCGCCGTGGCTGACTCGCCCGCGTGGATCCGGGGCCGATTGACAGGGCTCGGAGGCACGACATACCCTCAGGCGACAGAAATCCGCGGCGCAGTTCGAATAGCTGCTGCAACGCACCCACGCAGACAGGGACGATGCCAGGCAAGGAAGCAGATACCAGAGAGGTCCATTCAGGAGCGCCTGCCGTGGGGGCCTTTGCCTCCGCGGCGGTGATGGGCCCGCGCGGCCGGTCAGGCCTCGGGGCAGGCATCTCGCGCGTCCGGCCACGTTTGCGTTCATGCTTCCCGACGTGCCTCCGGCCGCGCCTCCGGTCAGGCCTCCGGCCGTGCCTCTTTCTGGCCGCGCTGTGCCTGATGGCCGCCCGGGCGATGGGACAGGAGGCTGTTCGACCCGGTCGCGCCGGCGCCGGTATCGCGGGGGAACGCACCGGCATCGCGGGGGAACGGGCCTGGGAGAGCATCGCCGACCGGACGCCGCGAGGTTCCTTGGCGCAGGCGCCGTCGGAGGCGCCCATGATGGCGTTGGAGGGGGCGATCGAGGACTCCGTCTATGTCGTGGGTCCGGGCGACCGGTTCGTGCTCGGCATCTGGGGCGTCGCGCCGCTCAGCCTGGATCTTCAGGTCGACCTCGAAGGCCGGCTGTTCATTCCACAGGTGGGGGTCGTGCCCGCGTCCGATCGCACGCTGCGTGAGGTCCGCCGGTCGGTCGCCGAGATGATGCGGCGGGATTATCCTCGATCCACGTGGACACTGTCGCTGGTCGAGGCGCGGGAGTTCCGCGCGTTCGTGACGGGCCGGGTGGCACAGCCGGGCAGCCGCCGGGCTACCGGGACGGAGCGCGTGGCGGATCTGATCGCGCGTTCCGGGCCGTTGCTGGACGGCGCCTCGACCCGCAACGTCGTCATCGATCGCCGCGACGGCACGCGCGTGCGCGCCGATCTCGAACGTTTCCGGCGGCTGGGAGATCTGCGGGCCAACCCATTCGTGCGCGACGGAGACCGGGTGAATGTCCCCACCGCGGGACCGGTGGTCGAGATCTACGGCGCGGTGCGCGATTCCAGCGGCGTCCATGAGTGGGTGGAGGGCGAAAGGGTCTCCGGCCTGGTCGAACTGGCGGGAGGGATGCGGCCCGAGGCGCTGGCGGATTCGATCCGTCTTGTCCGTGTCGTTCCCGGCCGCGCGGCCGAGACGTTGATCTGCCGGCTGCCCGAGGTGGATCCGGTCCTGCAGGCGTACGACCAGGTTTTCGTCGGGGCGCGGGAGGACCGGGAGCCCGGGCCCGTGGTGACGCTGCGCGGGGAGGTCCGTCTTCCCGGTAGCCATCCCATCGTCGAAGGCCGGAGCCGGTTGCGCGATGCCCTGATGGCGGCCGGTGGCTTCACCGCGGACGCCGCCATCGCCGAAGCCACGCTGACAAGGAATCCGAAAGACCTGCCGCGGAACAACGACCCGGAGTACGAGCGCCTGGCGCTGATGACACCGTCGGCGATGAGCCGCACCGAGTACGGCTACTTCAAGATGAAGTCCAACGAGCGGGCCGGAAAGATGCTCCTGGATTTCGCCGGTGTGCTGGCGGATGCCGGCCACGCCGACAACATCCCGCTGCGCGATGGCGACCTCATCGAGGTGCCGGCGTTGCGGCCTTTTATCCAGGTCAACGGCCAGGTCGCCTCGCCGGGGGCACTGCGTTACGATCCGGCTCTCACCGTGAAGGACTATCTCCGCCTCGCCGGAGGGTATTCCTGGAATGCCCAGAAGAACCGGGTCACCCTGATCCGGGCCGGGAGCCAGGAGTGGGTGCGCTCCGACGTCCAGTCGGCGCGTCCTCTGCCGGGTGATGTGATCTGGGTGCCGGAGCGAACGGAGCGGAGCACCTGGGCCACGGTCCGTGAGGGCCTTCTCGTCCTCTCCCAGGTCGCCACCATTGTGCTCATTACCGACCAGTTGACCCGATGACGCTGCCTGACGAATCCCAACGCGCCGCTCCCGCCTGGACCACGCTCCTGGGCCATGTCTGGGCGGCCCGCCGTTGGATTGCCGCGGCGGGGGCGGGAGCCTTCCTGATCGCCAGCGCCGTCATGCTGATCGTCCCGGAGACCTACCGGGCGCGGGCGGTCTTGCTTCCCGCCGACAAGTCGAGCACGGCCGGTCTCGCCGCGATGATGCTGGCGCAGGCCGGCATCGGCGAGCTCTTCGGCGGCGCGGGCGAGCAGGGAACCAGCGGCCTCTATCGCGAGATTCTGCAGAGCCGCACGGTGGCCGACAGCGTCATCGTCAACCTCGGCCTGCTCCGGGATTACGAGTTGGACGATGAGGTGCCCGGCCGCGCCCTGGAGGCGGCCCGCCGTATGCTGGAGTCGCGGATTCGCGTCAGCCAGTCCCTGGCCGGGTTGGTCACGATCGACGCCGAGCATCAGACCGGGTTGGCGCCGCGCTTTCGGCCCGCCACCCGGGCCTACGCGAGCGCGCGCTGCGCGGAGATCGCCAATGCGTTCGTGGACCAGCTCAACAGGGTCAACCTCGATCGCTCGGTGAGCCGGGCACGGCAGACGCGCGCGTATCTGGAGCGCCAGATCGAGGAGGCCCGGACGGCGCAACAGGCGGCGGCGCAGGCCCTGGTCAACTTCCAGGAGAGACACGGCGCGATCTCGATCGATGACCAGACCCGCCTGGCCTTTGAGGCCGCCGCGGAACTGCAGTCCCGCATCCTGACGCGCAAGGTCGAGCTCGGTCTCTTGCGCCGCAGCGATTCCGAGAGCAGTCCCCGTGTGCGCGCTCTCCGCGTGGAGATCGAGGAACTGGAGCGCCAGATCGCGGGCATGGAGGCCGGGATCCGGATCGGTCCCGGTGGCGCGGGCCACGGCAGCTCCGAACCGGATGGCCGGGCGATGCCGTTGGCCGAGATCCCGCTGCTGGCGACGCAGTACGGCGAGTTGCTCCGGGAGGTCAAGATCCAGGAAGCGCTGATCGCGGCGCTGACGCAGCAGTTTTACGAGGCGAAGCTTGCCGAGACCGACGACCTGCCGACCGTGCACGTGCTCGACCGCGCCGTTCCGCCGGCTCGCAAGGATGCTCCCCGCCGCGTGGTCACGGTCCTCGGCGCGACCGTTCTCGCCCTGATCGCGGCCGGCGCCTGGGCGGCCGCCAGCCCCGGGATCGGGCGGTGGCGGCGGATGTCGAATCTCGGTTGAGCCACATGCCGCCGGAGGGGCCGCGCGTTTCGGGCGAGACGGCCGCCCGGGCCGTCCACGCCCGGGGAAGACCGGATGACGGCGGCAGCGGGCCGGTCATAGGGCCGGCTCCGAGCCAGCCGACCGGGCCGGTTCCGAGCCAGCCGACCGGGCCGGCTCGAGACGATGCGCTTGCCGACCCGCTCCTCGACCCGCCGGTTTCCGCCGGTCGGGGGCGTCCCCTCCGCGTGCTCATGCTCACCAACATGTATCCCCATCCGCAGGATCTCTCCTTCGGGACCTTCGTGGAGCAACAGGTCCGGGCCTTGCGGAATCTCGGCGTGTCGGTCGACGTCCTCTTCGTGAACGGACGGGCCAGCCGGCTCAACTACCTCGCCGGATACCCCCGGCTCTGGCTGCGCCTGCGGCGGCGCGGCTACGACCTGGTTCATGCCCACTATGTCTTCTCCGGCCTCATCGCGCGGGCCCAGTTCCGCCTGCCCGTCGTACAGAGCTTCCATGCTCCGGGGCAGTCGCATACCTGGCAGGGATGGCTGGCGCGCCACCTGGCGTCGCGAGTCGATGCGGTAACGGTGACGTCTCAGGAGCATCATCAACTGCTGGGGTTCCCTCCCGCCCGGGTCATCCCTTGTGGAGTCGACCTGGAACGGTTCCGGCCGATGCCGCGGGAGGAAGCGCGGGCGCGGGTCGGTTGGCCGGCCGAGGGGGTTGTGCTCCTCTGGCTGGGAGATCCGCGCAAGGAGAAACGGGTCGACCTCGCCTACACCACCCACGAGGAACTGCGGAGCAAGATGCCGCACGTTGGCCTGCGGGTCGTAAGCAAGGTCCCGCACCAGGAGGTGCCCTTCTACCTCAACGCGGCCGATGTCCTGCTCCTGACCTCGGATCACGAGGGGTCTCCGGTGATCGTCAAGGAAGCGCTGGCCTGCAACCTCCCGGTCGTTTCCACGCGGGTCGGCGATGTCGCGGATCTGCTGCATGGGGTCGACGGATGCCACCTGGCCGAGCAGGATCCGCGCGACCTTGCGGCGAAGGTCGCGCTCGCGCTGGCCGGAGGCGGCCGGACCCGGGGGCGCGCCAAAATGGAGGCCTGGAGCACGACACGCGAGGCGGAGCGCATTGTCCAGGTGTATCGGGAGGTCCTCGAAGCCCGCCGCGGGCGTAGACCGGGCCGTCAGCGGCGATCCGCCACCGGTCACGGCAGAGGAAGGCCACCGGAGGCCGCCGCCTCCGGGGCCTCGCCGGACAGGCGAGTTGGGCGGGGGGACGCATGAAGATCCTGGCGATCCTCGGCGAGGGAGGACATACCAAGGAGATGGTCGCGTTGATCGACCAGCTCGGCGACGGGATCGAATACGCCTACCTGGTGGTGCGCGACGATGAGGTCTCCGCTTCCAAGATCCGCGTTCCTGGGCCGGTCTATCGCGTCCAGCGCCCCCGGGACAAGAAGCACATGCTGCTGCTGGATATCTGGAAGACATTGCTCTGCGGCGTCCAGTCCGCGCGGGCGCTGGTCTCGTTCCGCCCGACGGCGATCATCACCGCCGGTCCTTCGGTCGCGGTGCCGGGCTGCATCGTCGCTCGATGTCTCGGGATCCGGGTGATCTTCGTGGAGACCGGATCCCGCGTGACCGCCCTCTCCATGACAGGCCGGCTGGTCTATCCGTGGGCTCATCTCTTCTTCGTGCAGTGGCCGGAGCTGGCCAGCCGCTATCCCAAGGCGGTCTACGCGGGCAGGTTGTTCTGATGTCCGCGCGGCCGCCGAAGGACGCCCGCGGCGCCATCATCCTCCTCACCGTGGGGACGACCGATTTCGACGAGCTGGTCCGCGCGGTCGATGTCCTTGCGCCGGGGCTGCCCGACCAGGTGGTCGCGCAGATCGGCCGCGGAACCTACGAACCCTGCCAGATGAAGTACTTCCGTTTCGCCCCTTCGCTGGACGACTGGTACTCCCGGGCGAAGCTGGTGATCGCGCACGGGGGGCTCGGCACCGCGATCGAGGTCCTGCAGCGGGGGCTGCCGCTGGTCGCGGTGAGCAACCCCGACCGCTACGACCGGCATCAGGACGATCTGCTGCGAGCCTTCGAGGAGCGCGGGCATCTGCTCTGGTGCCGGGACCTGCGGGATCTGGGCGGCGCGTTGCGGGCGGCGGCCTCGATGAGCTTCACCCCCTATACGACGCCGGCCTGCCACATCGCGCAGAAGATCCGCGCTTACCTGGGCTTGCGGGAATCGACTCCGGGGTAACCATGCCCGAGACCGGGACCGGGATCGAGATCGCGGCCTCTTTCGTCGCATGATTCCGAAATACCCGACGCCTCGCCTTCCGGCAAACCTGTGACCTCATCATCGCGGCACCTGCGCCGGTAGTAGGCGGCGACCTCCCCGAAGGGCGCGATCCAGACGCCGCCGTCGGCCAGGATCTCGTCGAGGACCCAGGCGAGGTGCTCCGCGTCGCAGTCCTCCCGGTTGTGAACCGAGACGTTGACCCAGAGGCGCCTTTCCTTCCAGATCGGCACGAACTCGCGGACCGAAGCGCGGGTTGTCGCCTCATCGTTGCGGTTCCGGTCGACGAAGTGCGTGATCGTGTGGGTCTGCGGGACCTGATAGAGGGAAACCGAATCCCACAGGGCGACCCCTCCCCTCTGGGTGGTGATCAGGTTGCCGCCGAGGCCGCCGTCGCGAACCGCTTCGTAGTACTGCGCGGCCATTGCCATGACCCGTTCGTCGTGGGAGTTGTAGGGATAGGCCATGACCCGGCAACGGTAGTGCCGGTCGGTGATCATGAGGTTGAGCGTGTCGCGCGAGCCCTTGAGCTCACGCCGAAGCTCCGGCTCGCTCAGCTTTGTCAGGTCAAGGTGCGCCAGCCCGTGTCCTCCGATCTCGAAGTCCTCGCGGGCCAGGCGGTTCAACTCGGCCCAGCCCAACTTCTCGGACCGGCCCACCCAGCGCGGAACCGTGAAGACGGTGAACCTGAGGCCCCGGGCCCGGAAGACCTCCGCCCATTCCATGTTCTCGATGTTGTTGTCATCGCTCGAGAAGGTGAAGGCCGCATCGTGGCCGTTCCACATGACCGAGGCGCAGGGAAGCAGCACTTGCTCGGGAGCGGTGCCTGAGTCGGAACAGGAACTCGAGGCGAGGACGATCAGGATCGCCGCGAGGATGGCCAGAGCACCGGAAGAACGCCGCGAGGCTGGGGCAAAGGCAGGTCGGGGCATCGAAGGTTCCTGAGATTGGTCCGCCGGATCGTGACGCTTGGGACGCGCGTCACGGATGGAGAGGTTTGCACCGGGGTGCACTCACGATGATAGGCGGGACAACGGCCGTGTGCAAGTCTGCTCCGCCACGGATCGCCACGCAGTTCCGTCGCGCGTTGGGCAATCCGGCCGTGGAGAAAAACACCCCGAGCTTTGCCCCATGAAGACAGTCGCGGGGGCATGACTGAGACTGGCCGTGCTCTAATGGCGGGACGCGATCATCGGCGGCCCCTCCCGCAGCACCGTGAAGGACCCACCGGTATCCGTCTCGAAGGTGGCCAGTCCGTCCTCGCCCGCCTCGACGAGCCACTCAGCCACCGCCGCGGAAGAACCTCGTAGGAACCGTTCGTGGCGCACCCGGTAGATCCCCGGCTGCAGGTCGGCGAGGAGATGGTGGTGAGGCGTGTCCAGCAGGGACTGGTAGATGACCCGGTCCCCGGGAGTTTCGTCGCGGCCGAAGATGGTCACGCGGCTTGCTCCCGGGATCTCGATACGGCTCCCGACATGGTTGCCATCGAGGTCTTCCAGGTAGGAGACGGGAGTGCGGTCGGACTGGGTGATGGCCACCGGCTCGTAGACGTGGAGGAACGCGTGCTGCTTCGCCCCGGTCGCCTCGATCTCCATCCGCCAGTAACCGGCCCAGCCTTCATTGAGGTACATGTTGCGTTCGGAGTCGGAGATGTAGGTGTCGACCCAGGGGACGTTGCGTCCGATCTGGCGCAGGTAGAACTCGTAACTCGGATCGCCGCCGCTGGGGCCGGCATTCCATTCCCCGGCCCGGTTGGTGCCGCCGACCCGGACGAGTTCGCGCCCCTCGCCGCCGCGATCGGCCGGTGCGGGATACAGCACCGTGGAGAACATCCGGGAGGCGCCCCTCTCCCAGCGATAACTGAGTGCCCGTGACGCGGACTGCCCCGGTGTGCCGCCGTAGGGGCCGGCGACTGTTGGCTGGCCGCCGTCCCAATCACCGTCCAGGAGGGTGAAGCCGCCGGGCGAGGGGCAATGGACGACCACCCGTTTCACGGCCGAGGCCCGGACGCTCTCGACCCGGTCACAAACCACAACGAAACGTCCGGCCTCGATCGAGAGCTGCCGCGTCACGCTCTCCACCGTCTGTCCGGCCGGCCAGAGGTCCGCCTTGGGCTTGTTGGGGTAGGCGGAGGTGAGGTCGGACATGATGTAGAAGGTGCCGTCGGCCCGGTTGGCGAACTTGCGGATCGAACCGAACTCGTGCCGGTAGTCATACGCGTCCTCGGCGACGTACAAACCGCCGCCCCCGGTCGTGCCGGGCGCGGAAGCCTGCATGCCCTCGGCGTGGGTGACAATGTCAACTGAGTCGCCGCGAGCGTAGGGATTGGCGGAGTCGACGACCAGGATCGTGTTCTCGCTGATCGGGGAGCTGTGCCAGTAGCGCGTGTGGGCCGCGTTTGTCCCGTCATACACGCCCGTGGACGCCGTGAGGATGTCCTGGCCGCGGAAGATGGCGAAGTGTCCATTGGAGAGGTCATCGTGTCCGCCCTGGAGCGGACCGCACAGATAGGTGACCTGCACGACGTCCTGGGACGACGGGCCGGCGTAGGCCCAGGCGCTCTTCCAGTGCGCGTACTGGGAGTTGTGGCCATCGTCCAGCGTCAGGTCGCCGAAGTACCGTCCCAGCGAGAGGGTGGCCCCGGTCGGGGCCACGCGGGCCAGGGCCCGGTCGTTCCAGAGGATCTGCTTCCACGGATCAGGCTCCACGGCCACGGCCGCGTACGCCTGGTCCAGGAACCAGAGAGTGCTGGGATTCCACTCCCGCACGGCCATCGGATAGGCGTAGTGCACCCAACGCGAGTCGAGCAGATAGAGATCGTGGCTGTCGCCGGTCTCGTCGGACTCCTTGAACCCCGGCCGGCACATGTACATGACCCAATCGTCGATGTTGTCGAAGTGGTAGCTGTACTCCTCCAGCGGGCGCTCATCCGTGGCCGATTGCCATGCCAGCGCGATGGTAACGTCCTCCTGCACCCGCGCCGGCCGGTAGCCAGCGTAGGTTCCGCAGTGGTTCTTCGCCCGCACTTCCATGTCGGCTTGCTTGAACGCGTGGGTCCAGGCCAGACGGGCGGCGAGACTGTCCGCGACCCCGAGCGAACCCGGATCGCCGCCCGCCGCCAGAATGACGCCGAAAACACCGTCGGCGACCCAGGGGACCCGGTAGTAGTGCTTGTAGCCTTCGACCGGCAACGATCCGGCGCCACCGATCTCCCGCCACCCGGAGCCGGTTTGCTTGTACAACCAGAGAGCGATGGAATCCCGCAACGCGCTGTGGTCCGAACCGAGAAATTCGTACATGTAGTCGTAGGAGAGACAGAAGCCCTTCCAGCTCGCATCCTCGCCCCAGTTGCTGCCCGAAACCGATGGCCCCACCGCGCCGGAGTTGATCGCGCGGGAGTCGGCGAGGATCTGGCGCCACCAGCCGACCTGGAGTTCGGCGGTCGCGGGGGAGCCGCTCAGGAGGTGCTCGAAGGCCGCCGCGGCCAGGTAGCGGGAGTACACTCGGACGATGGACTGGGACCAGGTTCGGCCGTTGAGGTGATCGAGTTCCGGCGAAAGGGCGGCGACGTAGTCGCGCAGAGCCCGGTAATCGTTGGCGTGGGTGCCCCACTGCGTGGGGTGGTCGATCTGGTTGTTGCCGTCCCGGATGCCGCAGCGGGCGCGAAGGCGGCCCAGGTCGTCCGAGTTCAGAAGAAGGCGCGGGTGATCGCGCCGGATCGTCATCGCGCCGGCGGGGCTGGCCGCCAGCAGGGATATGGCCGCGGTGACGAGCACAGTGACTCCGAGGCGGGAGCGTGTGCCGCGCACCCGACCGAACACAGATTCGAGCCGGGAACGCGAGCCGCGCACCCGACCGAACACAGACCCGAGCCGGGAACGCGAGCCGCGCATCCGACCCAGCACAGATCCGAGTCCGCAGCGCGAGCCGCGCATCCGACCGAGCACAGCTTTGCTCGAGTGTCCTGTCACCTGCTCCTCCATCCCGATATCGACACCACCAGGATACCTTCCGTCATGGCGCGGACAAGACCAGGACCTTGCGGGCGACCGTGGCCTCTCCCACACGTGCAACCAAAAGGCACATTCCGTGTTCCAGGCGGCGGCCCCACAGAGAACGGAAGTCCTCGATCGCCCAGGTTCCCACCCCCGCGGCCAGGGGCCGGGACCGGGCCTCACCCATGCATCGGCCCTGCAGGTCGTAGAGGGTGAGGGCAATCTCCCCGGGTTGCTCGAGGACGTAGTCCAACTGCATGGGGCCGACGCAAGGGTTCGGGTGCAGGCTCAGCAGCCCACACTTCCAGGCGGGCACGCTGACCGGCACCGGTTCCAGCCATTCCGCCGTGGAGTCGGGGCCGAGCGCCTCAACCCAGTAGAGATACGAACCAGGCGGCGGCGTGGGCCGGTCCTCCCACATATGGGGCCCCGGGCCTTCCAGCGGAGAGAGGGTCATGAGCCTCGCCTCGCCCTCCGGTCCGGGGCTGCCGGAGAGCAGACAGGGCACGGCTGACTCTGACGGGGGCGTCATCGACCCCGTCGATTCGGTCTGGCGGCCGGGTCCGTTCGTCCCGCGGTGCTCTCGGTAGACCCGAAATCCGCGCAGACCCGCTCCGGCCCGGACGGACCAGCGCAGCCGGACGCAATCTTCGCGCACGTCCAGCGGGTCAGCCCTCAGCAGATCGGTGCCAACGATCAACGGACTCGGAGGCGAGGGGAGCGGCACGAGCAGGAAGGTCTCCGGGCCGCGTTCCGACAGGTTGCCCGAGGCGTCGCGCGCCGCGAGCGACCAGGCGTAGAGCAGACCGGGCACGGCCTCGGTGTCTCTCCAATGGTCCGCGGTCACGTGTTCGGCGATCAGAACCGCCTTCTGCTGATCGGAGCGCCGGCGCCAGATCTGGTAGCCGGCCACGTCGGAATCCTCGCCCGTCGGCCAGGCCATGGCCACAGCGTCGCCGTTCCAGGAGACGGCCGGAGCCGGCGGTGGCGAAGGAGGGGTGTGGTCCTGCTCGACGGCCGGCTGGATCACCGTGACATTGGACAGCGCCGAACGGTTGCCGCTCTCGTCTGTGGTCTTCATCGCCACGTAGACGGCGGCCCGTGCCACCGGCCGAGTCCAATCACACCCCTGCCACACGCCAGACTGCGCGGGCGGAGGGACGACCGCCGGATCCGGTCCAGCCTGGATGCTGTCCAGGCTGCCCCACGTCTCCTCGGTGATGTCCTGCTCACTCCACCGGATCTCGTAAGCGGCGGCGGTTCCGATGAGTCCGTCGTCACCGACCGCCTGCCAGAGAAGATGGATGGTGGCGGCGTTCACCATGTAACCGGTCAGGGTGGTGATCGCGGCGGGCGACGTGACATCGGGCTCCGGCTCCGGCGGCGGATCGTCACCGGGCGCGGCGGCCGCGGTCATGAAGACGACCTCCGGGGAG
This sequence comes from Candidatus Eiseniibacteriota bacterium, assembly GCA_029569475.1. The sequence goes on from JAKQSZ010000007.1 coordinate 26,519, forward strand.
AGACCGGACCAGTTGCCCGCGCTGTCGGCGGAGCGCAGAGCGCAGTGATAGGTCGTGGACGGACTCAGGCCCGCGACCCGAACGCTGTCGGGTTCGCCCGGGCGTGAGGGCCTGGGGAGATCGTCCACCCGAGTCGCCAGGTGCCACGATTCCCCATCGAGCGGTTCCGTGGAGTAGCGGAGATCGTAGACGTGGGCGGGCCGGGGAACGCCGCCGCCGCCATCGGGGGCGGTCCAGCGCAGCAGGACGGCCGTGCTCTCCACCGAGGCGGCCGTGAGATCGACAACAACCGCCGGGGGGGGCTGGTCGCCGTGGGGAGGCGCCGTGATCGTCCCGGTGGTGTCGCGCGCGACGTTGGAAAGACCGGACCAGTTGCCCGCCTCGTCCGCGGTCTTCAAGGCGAAGTAGTAAAGGAGACCGGGCTCCAGGCCTCCGACGCGCAGGCTGTCCATGGCTCCCGAGGGCGACGGGACCGGCTCGGCGTCCGCGGGGATCGCGTCGTCCCAGGTGTCCTCCGTAAGAGGCCGGCCCGCGTAGCGCAGGTCATACAGGGCGGCGGTTCCGAGGCGGCCGTCGTCCCCGGATGCGGTCCACCGCAGCGTGACGCTCGTCGTGTCGGACGCGATGGAGAACATGTCGGCGATCGGAGCCGGCGGGGTCGTGTCCGAGCCGTAGGGAGGCGGCGGTTCCCCCTCTGCCTGGGTCTGCCCCGCGGCGAGGTTGGAGATCTCCGACCAGTTCTCGACCTCGTCGGCCACCCGCACGGCGAAGTAGTACAGGGTTTGCGGATCGAGACCGCTGACGCCGAGCGTGTCGATGTGTCCGCGCTCCCCGGGCTGCGGCTGTTCCGCCGCCCTGGTGGCGTACTCCCAGTTCCAGGCCGTGATGGTCTGGAGCGAATAGCGCAGATCGTAGCGGGTCGCCGGGCCCCCCTCGCCGGCGTCCTCGCCCACCGCCGTGCAGGTCAGGATGACGTTCGAGGCGCCGGCGAGGACGACCCTCAGATCGGTCACGCGCCGCGGGGCGGTGGTGTCAGGTGGGGCATCCCCCTCCAGGGTGACGGCTTCGACGATGTTCGAGAGGGCCGAGCGGTTGCCCATCTCGTCGATGCTCCGCAGGCCGAAGTAGTAGCGAGATCCCCCCGTCAACCCGCTGACCCGCACACTGTCCGTCAAGCCTGCCTCCGAGGGCGTGGGTGGCTGAGGGACCGGCTCGGCCGTTCCCCAGGAAGCGTCATCCAGCGGGACGGAGGAGAAGCGGATGTCGTAGCGCGCGGCCCTTCCCGTCGTCCCGTCATCGCCGCTCGCGGTCCACCGCAGCGTCACTTCATCTTGTGTGACCTGGTCAACGCGCAAATCGGCGATCGCCGCGGGCGGAACCGTGTCTCCCGTTCCCGAGGACACCACCCGCACGAGTTGCGGCCCGATCCCGTCGTCCGTCTCGAAGGAAAGCGAGCCGTTGGGGTCGGGAGGGACTCCCTGCAGAAGCCACTCGCCGCCACGGTCCACGTCGAAGACGTTCGTGATCGAGAGGTCATAGATGGTGTGATGTTCGGCCCGTGCCGGCGTCGCCTGCGCCAGGAAGAGCGACGCGAACAGAGAGAGAGCCGCGACCCCGAGATTCCTTGCCATGAAGACCCCGCGTGACGGCGGCGGCTTCCGATCGCCGGGCGGGGATCGGCAGCGTCGGCCTTGAGTCGGCGAGGCTCAAGGCAAGCCGGAAGCCGCGGGCGGACAGCCAGCCGCCGCGGCGGCATCGGACGCACAGGTCTTTGCGAACAAGGAGTTTAGGCCGTGTGACCGGTGAGACACGATCCCGATGGACGGGCCAGTGATCCTGCAGCCCGTCGAGGAACCGGCATCCTGCAATGCGCGGCCGCTCTTGCGCACGGCCGGCCAGCCGCTCGCGAGCGGGCCGCAATCGGGGTGACAGCCCAAGGAAGGGGAAAAGATGCTCCCCGTGACGAAGATTGAGCGACCACCTGGAGACCGGAACGAAGGTCCATCGCCGTCCGGCCAAGCTACGCCGGTGGAGTGTGTCACGCCCTCGATGCTTTCCGGGGAGCGATAGGGCGGGCCAGGATACCGGTCATCGTTTCAACCCTGAAGAAGCTTGGGTACGTCGGATCCTCTGCTTGGGCGCCCCCGACGACTCCTGGACGGGTGGAGCGCAGGTGTGGGACGCTGTGCGGAAGTGCCTGATGGAGAACAGCCGCCCGGCGTGACCGCATCAAGGGAGATGATGACGATGTCCGAGCCGTCCCCGTCGTTGCCGCCCCGTTCGCCCTCTCACTTCCTTCCCTATGAGGCCTTCGAGCACACGGCGGACCTGGCCTACATCGCCCGGGGCCGGACCTTGGGCGAACTCTTCGAGAACGCCGCGGCCGGCATGATGCACTTCCTGATTGATCTCTCGAGCGTCCGTCCCGTCAAGGAAGTCTCCATCGAGATCGAGGCCGAAGACACCGAAGAGCTGCTGGTGAGCTGGTTGCAGGAGATCCTCTACCACGAGGAAGTCCGGCTGCTGATCCTGAGCCAGTTCCGGGTCGAGGAGATCAGCCCCCGGCGGTTGCGTGCGTCGGTTCTCGGGGAACCGTACGATGCGGCGCGGCATTCCCTGCTCACCGACATCAAGGCGGCTACCTACCACGACCTGAGGATCGAGCAGGAAGAGACGGATGGAGGCCAGGTCTACCGCGTGCGGATCGTGCTGGACATCTGACGTCCCCCGGAGTCTCCGGCGGTGGGGCCTGGCATCTTGCCCGAGGCGCACGGAGCGAACGGGAGGGGGCTCGCGGACCGGACTGCCAACCGCTGCTGTCGTGACGGGGGCGGCACGGAAGCCAGCGGTCTTGTCAAAGGCCGGCCGCCTCTACGGCCGGGACCGGCTGCCATATTGGCCCGGCAGATCCGTCAGCCGGACGCACACGACCTCAGTTGGCCGCGTCGCCAGCCCTGGCGCGTTGCCGTGGCTGTCGTTTCGAGGGCTGTCGTGTTGAGGGAGGCGGGGCTGTCTCCGATTTCCGCGCATCCGGATGCGATGGATCCTGCAGCGCCGCCCAGAGAACTTCCGTCATCACGCGGACCCCGACATCGAGGGCGGCCTCGTTCGGATCGAGCCGGGAGCTGTGCAGGCTCATGGTTCGCCCGGGGCGACCAGCGCCCAACCGCATCATGAAGATCGGGACCTCCCGGCCGAAGAAGGCGAAGTCCTCCGCGCCGAGCCCGGCGTCGTAACGGAGGACGTCGGACCGCCCGAGCACCCGGCGCAGGACCGGCAGCGTGCGTTTGACGAGGGCCGGGTCGTTGCGAAGCGCGGGGGAACCCCTGCGGTAGCGCACCTCGGGCGGGGGCGCGCCCGCCGCGGCCGCGGTTCCCTCGACCGTGCGAAGGATGGCCTGGCGGAGCTGGTCTCGTACCGCCCGACGGTGGGTCCGGACGGTGCCGCTGAAGCGGACCTCGTCGGGGATGACATTGCTGGCGCTGCCCCCGTGGATGGAGCCCACCGTGATGACGGCCGTCTCCGAGGCGTCGAGTTCGCGGCTGACGATCGACTGCAGCGCGGTGATCGTCTGGCAGGCGATCACGATCGGGTCGACCGATCGATGCGGATAGGCGCCGTGCCCTCCGCGGCCCAGGATCTTCACATGGAACTCATCGGCGTTGGCCGTGGCCACGCCGGGGCAGTAGCTGACCTGCCCGACCCGGAGCCCGGGGTGAACGTGCAGGGCATACATCGCCTCGGGAAGGCCGGCTTGCCGGAAGAGGCCCGCCTTGATCATCCGCCGAGCCCCCTGGCCTCTTTCTTCCGCCGGCTGGAAAACCAGCAGGATCGACCCGGGCATCTTCCAGCGCAGGCGGGATAGCACCCGCGCCGTGCCCAGCGTCATTGCCGTGTGGAGGTCGTGGCCGCAGGCGTGCATGACGCCGACCTCGCGCCCGTGCAGGGTGTCGGTCGAGGCGCACGCGAAGGGAAGCCCGGACTCCTCCTTGAGCGGCAAGGCGTCCAACTCGGCCCGGTAGGCGATCATCGGACCCGGCTGGGAGCCCCGCAGCACCGCGACCACACCGGTTCCCCAGTCCCCTTCGATCAGCTCGATCCCATCGATTTCCCCGAGGCGAAGCTTCACGTAGCGTTGGGTCTCAAACTCCCGGGAGGAGAGCTCCGCGTGCTCGTGCAGCCAGCGCCGGTCGGCGAGGGTGCGTTCGGACTCCTCCTGAACGAGACGCTGCACATCGGGCAGGTCCGGGCGCGCATCGATGAGGACCGGCAGGTCGCTGCCTCTCCCGGCGCCATCCCCGCCGGGCTGCGCCCACGTCACGCCGGCCAGGATGGCGAGCAGGCCGAGGGTGCCCAGCGGGCTGAGCAGGCGGAGCAGGCAGAACCAACCGGGTCGGGGCAGCGCGCCGTACCGTCCTCGCGGCGATTCGCTCGAAGGGATGGTCAGCACCGTGTGGGTGTCCTCACTCACGGCCGGCGCGGCGGTTGCGGGAAGCGTTCGAAGTAGCTCTCCTGGATCCGAAGGAACATCTCGCAGCCCAGAAGCAACGCGTCCTCGTCGAAATCGAATCGGGGATTGTGGTGGGGGTGGCTCATCCCTTTCTCCGGGTTCGCTCCACCGATGAAGAAGTAGCAGCCGGGGAGCCGCTCCAGGAAGTACGACATGTCCTCCGCCCCCATGACGACCAGGTCACGGACAACATTTTGCGGTCCGACCAGGCCCGCCGCCACCTCCGCGACGAACTCGGCCATCGCCGGATCGTTGATGGTCGGCGGATAGTGCGGCTCGAAAACGAACTCGCACTCGGCCTTCAGTGAGCGGGCCAGGCCCTCGCAGACTTCCCGCAGGCGGACGACCAGCCGCTCCCGCAGGGCCGGATCGAAGGTGCGCAGCGTGCCCTTCATCTCGGCTGTTTCCGCGATGATGTTGAAGTTGCTTCCGCCGTGGAAACTCCCGACGGTCACCACCGCCGTCTTCATCGGGTCGGCTTCGCGGGAAACGAGCGTCTGGAGCGCCGTGACCAGGTAGCTTCCCACCACGACAGCGTCGATGGCTTCGTGCGGGAGCGCGCCATGGCCTCCCCGGCCCTGGATCGTGATGCGAAACTCATCGGCCGCGGCCATGAACGGGCCGGAGGTCACCGCGATCTTCCCGACAGGGATCCCGGTCCAGAGGTGGAGCCCAAAGGCGGCTTCGGGAGCCGGGTCTTCCAGAACGCCTTCCTCGATCATGGGGCGCGCGCCGCCGGGGCCCTCTTCGGCCGGTTGGAAGACAAAGGCGAGCGATCCTTCCAGTCCGGCCCGTGCTTCCTGGCTCAGGAGAGCAGTCTCCGTGAGGATGGAGGTGTGTCCGTCATGGCCACAGGCGTGCATCACGCCGGGGACGGTCGAAGCGTAGGGTTTCTCGCTCTCCTCCTGGATGGGCAATGCGTCCATGTCGGCGCGAAAGAGGATGGTCCGTGGGCCGCTGCCGCGCACCAGTGCGCGCAAGCCGGTCCGGGCGATGCCGGCGCGCAACTCCAGGCCGGCGCCTTCGAGGCGCCCGCGCACTCTCGCGGACGTGCGGCGCTCTTCGAATCCCCGTTCGGGATGGCGGTGAAGATCCCGGCGAAAGTCGATCAGGGATTCGCGGCGGGACAGGATCCGGGGACGGACCCCATCGAGGATCGGGGCGTTCATCGTTCGTCACCTCGCGTCGGCCGGCTGTTGGAAAGGTGTTCCGGGGCTCCCTCGTGGCGCGCCCCGAAGGGCCGGCCACCGCGGCGCCCGTCTCGTCCGTCGTCACGGCGGCTGGCGCGGCGAGCGAACCTGTCTCCGGTTCGACTCACAGTTCGCTCACGGGCCGCCGGCCCATCATGCCGGTCGTGACTTCGTGCCAGTAATCGATGGCCTTCTCTCCCATGCGCCAGCAAAGGAAGATCAGCCGGCCATCCTTCAGCCCGTAGAAGTCGACCACACCGTGATTGATGTCCTTCAGCACACAGCCGATGCGCTGCACCTCATTGAGTTTCTCGTTGTAGCCGCCGAGCAACTCTTCCAGCGTGCGTCGCGTCGCCAGCAGATCCTCGTGCTCAGGGCTGGAGCGCTCCGCGGCTCCCAGGACGTCCAACACCGAAATGCGGTCCTGCGCCTGGACGATCTGGCTGACGGTCTGCTGCAACCAACGTATGGCCTCCTCCACCTCCGGCAGGAGTCGATTGGCTTCCTCCAGCGTGAAAACCCTGACGGGCATGCCTGGCCTCCCCGTTGCTTCGTGTGGATCAGGGACGTGCGCAGCACGCCGGCGCGGTGCGGTGCCCAGTAGGAAGGGTAGCGGAAGCCGGACCCGCTCGGGAAGGTCCTTGCGGTTCCGCGTGTGCCCGTGCGGTTTCCCGCGGCTCCGGGCGGTTCCGGTCCGCCCGGCGCGCGTCGCGTGATGGGGGCGGAAAGAGACGGGAGCCCCGGGCCGCTTGCCCTTCCTGGGGCCGGGGGGCCGGCGATTTTGGTCTCCCCCTTGCCTGCATTTGGCCCTAAGATCCAGCTTGGCCATCGCGGAAATGGGAGATGGAACAAAACACTCGAAAAGAATATCCGCCGCTTCCGAGAAAGATCCTCGACCGGGTCGACCGGGCCTGGGACGCCCTCGAAGACGGCGACCTCGAGACCGCCGGTCAGGCGGCGGAAGAGCTGATGGAGGAAACCGAGCAGCATCCCGAGATCCGCTTCCTGCTCGGAGCGGCCCTCCTCGAGTCCGGTCTGGCCCCTGAGGCACTCGACCAGCTCCAGCAGTGCGACGGCCTGGTCGAGGATCCGGTCGTCCATCGTTTCTACCTGGCCACCGCGATGTACGAGAACGTGAGGCCCGAGGAGGCCCTGCCGATCTTCGAAGAGGTGATCGCCATGGAGCCGGACGCCCCCCCTCCCCGCTTCGGCATGGCGCAGTGTCTCGAGTTCCTCGGCCGGTACGACGAAGCCGAGAGCAACTACGACGAGGCCCACCGTCTCGATCCCGAAGGATTTCCGCTTCCGATCCGAATGAAGCGCGAGGCTTTCGAGCGTGTTGTGAAAGAAGCCGCGGAGCATCTCCCGGATGAGCTCCAGGAACACCTCAAGAACGTCCCGGTCGTCATCGAAGGGCTCCCCTCCCGGGAGATCCTGCTGGCCCAGTCCCCCGAGGAAATGATCACGCCGGCGGTGCTCGGTCTGTTCGTCGGCACGAACCTGAAGGAGCGGAGCGTCTTCGATCCCGTCTCCATGCCGCCGACCATCTTCATCTACCAACGCAATCTGGAGCGCTTCTGCCAGACCCGCGAGGAGCTGATCCACGAGATCCACCTCACCCTCTATCACGAGTTGGGGCACTACCTCGGGTTGACCGAGGAGGAACTCGAGGAGCGCGGGCTGGAATAGCCCGCGCGGTCGGCAGCAGAGAAGCCCGCGCCGATCGACCTGAGCCGTCGCTCATCCAAGGAAGTGACGGTGCGCGCGTCCGGCACATCGAGTCTCAAAAGAGACCCCCTTGGTTTCGTTCAGACGGTTTCACGAATCGAACAGATTGCCCTGGCGGTCGTGGTTGGCCGGATGCTATGCTCGCCGCAATCGAGAGAATGAATATCAGGGGCTGGACAGTCAGGGGCCGTTGCCAACGGAAACCCTCTGGAGTGAGCAGGAGATTCCCCACCACTCCCCGACCGATGACCCTCGCGCACACCCCCGGTGCTTGTTCGACGGCCTCCCTGGCGGGAGGTCGAAGCGATCGGTGCGATCCACGCATCGCCTTTTGAAAGACTCAGGAGAGAAGTACTTGAAGACGTTCGATTCACTCGGCCTGGCGCCGGCCCTTCTCACCGCCGTACGCGCGTGCGGCTACGAGATGCCGACTCCAATCCAGAGCCAGGCTATTCCCAGGCTCCTCGAAGGTCGCGACCTGATGGGTTGCGCCCAGACGGGAACCGGCAAGACGGCGGCCTTCGCGCTGCCGATCATCAACCAACTCCACCCCGAGGGCACGCGGCCGATTCCGCGCGCCCTGGTCCTGGTGCCGACGCGCGAACTGGCCATGCAGGTGGCCGACAACGTGAAGTCCTACGGATCCTCCATCGGCATCCGTTGCGCGGCCGTCTACGGCGGCGTGCCTCTTCCGCCCCAGGAGATGGTGCTGAAGCACGGGGTGGACATCCTCGTCGCCACGCCGGGGAGACTCAAGGACCTGCTCTGGCGAGGCGCGATCGACTTCGCCGCCGTTCGCTTCCTCGTGCTCGACGAGGCGGACCGGATGCTGGACATGGGGTTCATCGACGACGTGCGCGAGATCATCGGCTATCTGCCGGTCGAACGGCAGACGATGCTCTTCTCCGCCACTCTCGAGCCGGAGATCCTGCGCCTGGCGCGCGACATCCTGCGAGATCCCATCCGGGTCGAGGTGGCGCCCCCGGCCACCGTTGCCGATGGCGTGGAACACGTGATGGTGTCGGTGGCCTCGCAAGGCAAGCGTTCGGCGCTCGAGACCATTCTGCGGCAGCACGACATGGAGAAGACGCTCATCTTCACGCGTACGCGCCGCGGCGCGCACCAGTTGACCGGACACCTCCGCAAGATGGGTCTGCGCGCCGCCTCCATCCACAGCGACAAGAGCCAGAGCGAGCGCACCGCCGCCCTGCGCGCGTTCGGCGCGGGCCGGGTCGATGTGCTGGTGGCAACCGACATCGCCGCCCGGGGCCTGGATGTGCGCGACATCAGCCACGTGGTCAACTACGACCTGCCGTACCGGGCGGAGGACTATGTCCACCGCATCGGGCGCACGGCGCGCGCGGGCTCGCGCGGGGTCGCCATCTCTCTGGTGACCCCGGCCGACCAGCCCGGGCTGAAGTCGATCGAACGCCTGATCGGCATGCGGATCGAGTGGGGAACCACCGCCGATATCCATCAGGGTCGCGACGAGCGGCGCGAGGCGGACGGCGGGCGGGGTATGGCGGCCAGCCTGGCTGCGGCCTCGGATGCGCCGGCGCCGGCGCGAGTCGCCCGCAACGGCAACGGAAGGCGCTCGAACGGCTCGCGGGCCGCAACCGGCTCGCGGTTGAGCGACTCCCGATCGAACGGCCCACGGGCGGTGGACCCGTCGCAGTCGGACAACTCGCGGTCGTCCGCGACGCCGGCCGCGAGAGCGTCGACCGGCTACAGGTCGCAACGGACGTCATCGAACGGATCAGGCCACGACGGCGTGCGTTCGCAGGATTCGCGCTCGGACAGGCCAGCCCGGCGTGGATCGGGTCCGTCGTCCAACGGTTCTCGGGGACAAAGCGGTTCTCGCGGACAGAACACTCCGCGGCAGGCGGGGCGCGCCGATGAGTCGGGCGCCCGGTCCGCACGGGACGGTCAGGCGCGTCGCCGCTCGGAGACTCGCCGTGAGGTCACGAACGAGCGGACGGCCCGCGTCGCCCGCAGCCCTCGTGACGCGCGGGACGACCGCGGCGGTTCTCAGCGCAGCCGCGCCGCCCGCACCAACGCGAGGGAGACCACGAGGACAAGGGAGACACCGGGTGCCACGTCCTCCCGCGGTCCGAACGCCGGCCTCAGCCGGCTGATCTCCTGGCTTCGGCCGACGCGGGGCACCACCCCGGCCTGACGCGGCTGGCCATTCTGGCTTCGGCCGGGGCACCACCCCGGCCTGACGCGGCTGGCCTTCCTGGCTTCGGCCGGGGTACGGCCCCGGCCTGAAGTCCCGCTATACGCGCGTCCCCGGATCCGGATCAGGCCAGGGGGCGCGAGATGTAGGTGCGAACTTCCGAGGCGTTCGCCCGGTCGACCTCCACATCGAATCCCTGTTCCCGCATCTTCATGATCAAGGGCACCGGTTCGAAGGGAGCGATCAGTTCCATCGTCTCGCCGGGCGCCAGCCTGGCCGCCTTCTCCATCGCCGGGGCCAGGGGATGCTCTCCGCGCGCGAGCAACGGACGTGCATCGAAGGACAGGACGACCTTGCGCGGCGCGTTCCCTGACACGGTCTCTGACCGGCCGGCGGAGGAAGCTCCGACCGCCGCCGGATCCAGGGCGGCCGATCCCGAGGCAGCCGATCCCGAGGCAGGCGATCCCGAGGCAGGCGGTGACGCGGCGCTGTCCGTGGACGGCGAGCCCGGTGACTCGTAACTCAGCAGACGGCGCTCTCCGCGCAGCACCCGCCATGCGGTGATGTCCTTGGTCACCTCGAGGGTTCCCAGATACTTCTTCTCGGGAGACCGGACGGCGAAGTACTCGATGTGGACGAAGCGGCCGTGCAGCTCGATCCAGAAGGCGGCCCGGTCCTGGCGCCCGGCGCGGAAGTCTTCCACGATGGTCTCCACGACGTGCACCGACGACGGCGGATGGCACTGCTGCACCTTGCGTCCGATGATCGACAGGTTGCGGTCGAAGACGCGCTCGGCGCCCTGCGTGAAGTAGGCGACTCGATCGTCGGCATCGACGAAGGTCAGGTCGAAGGGGATGGTGTTGAGCAAGGCCGTGATCTGCTCGGCGGTGAGCGAGCCCGAGGGCATGCGTACGGTGTCTCCGCCCGCGGAAGCCTCCAGGGCCGGTCCGCCATCCGGCGCGCCCGCGCTCGCGCGGTCGGATCCGCCGGCCGCGCCGGCAGTCCCGGTGGCCGGTGGCGCGGCAGCGCCCATGTCTGACTCGGGCCAGACAGGGACCGCATCAAGGAAGCAGAAACCGATCTCGGGACTCTGTGCGGCGATCTGCCGCCACTCGGCTTCGGTGAGCTGGTCGAGGCTCATGGGGAAGAGGATCTGCTCTTCCTTGTAGATCATCTCCTCGACCGTCGCCGCCGCCGGCTCGAGGGCGGTCGCAATCAGGCCATGGAGCATCGCCGCGCTCACGGATGAGCCCGGTGCGGAGGCGACCGCGCGGAGCGACTGCTCCGCGTTGGCCAACAGCTTGCGCGCCTCGTCATCCTTGCCCCACATCACGGAGGATGGACCGGTGATCCCGCGCTTCTCGAGGTGCGGGAAGAGCAGGTTCTCCTTGCGGCGGTAGTGGCGATCCACCGCGCGCAGGCGCTGGAACTGCTCGGCCAGACGCGCGACATGATCCGCGGCCGGGGCATCCGCCGGCATCGCCTTCAACTCGGCCAGGTTCCGGGCGATCGCGCCGGTCAGGGCCTCCATGCCACGGTTTTCCCGGCGGAAGACGTCCACCGGATGGCCCGCCGGCGTTTCCGGGGAGGCGGCCACGTCGATCACGCCGCGCAGCGCCTGGCTGTGCACGTCGCAGAGCTTCTGGACCTCCTCCATCGGGAGCGTCCCCTCCTCGATCAGCTCCTGCTCGACCTCCACCACCATGCCGTAAGGCACTTCTCCCATCAGCCGCTGCAGCTGCGTCCGCACGGCCTCCGGCGCGGCGCCCTCGTGGAGTTGCAGGATGAGGTGCTTCAGGGTTTCCTTGCGGAGACGGTTGTTGTCGATCAGTTCGCTCATGGATTCGGCTCCTTTCCGTGCTTCTCTCTTCCCGCGGGGATCATCGGCGATCCAGAGGCGCAGGGCATTGACTCAGGTCAAGCAGGGGGGGCGTCCCAGCTCGCGTTCGGTGGTTGGCCGCGACGAAGCACCGGCGTCTTGGCCATGTGCTCCCGCTCCCAGGACAGCGGTCGCGAGATGTGGCGCTTCCAGCCTCCCGTCAAGGCCCGGTCGAGCCAGCCAGTTCGGCGGCGCGCTGGAAGTAGGGAGCGGCTTCCTCCTGCCGCCCGGCCTTCCGCAGGAGTTCCCCGGTGCGCGCGAAGACCTCCGCGACGACCGGGAAGATCTTGCAGACTGCCTGGTACTCCGCGATGGCTCCCTCGACGTCGCCGCGGCCGAGGAAGATCTCGCCCAGCCGCTGATGCGCCTCGACGAGGTCCATTCGATGCTCCAGGATGGCGCGGGCCAGCGCAGCGATCTCTGGATCGCGATGGGTCTGGTAGCGCGCCTTCGGGTCAGGCGGGAAGGGCCACTTGTGCGTCAGGTGGAAGATCCGCTGATCCGCGAGTTCCTCGTCAAGATCGGTGATCCGCGTCCGGCGCACGTACTCCTCTGCCGGAAGATCCGCGTCGAGGCGCCATTCTGGCGCGGACACGGGACGTCCCGCGCGGTGGAGCGCCTCGGCGATGGCGCCGGCGATCACCTGGTGCCCACGCAGTCGTGGATGCACGTGCTCGAAGAAGAAGTCCCGGCCCGGTGCCGGGCTGGAGCACGCCGAAGCGACTCTGTTCTCCAGAGGCACCAGGATGGCTCCCCCGTCCCCAGCCACCCGGCGGATGATCTCGTTGACGGCGGCCGGTGCGCGGAAGGGGATGGCGTCGTGGTCGCGCGCGCCGCGGTATTCGCGCACCGCCGCGTCCGGCGGCGGGCCTCCATCCCGGTTGATGCCTTCGCCTCCTGCCGGTCGTGGGGCGGCATCAAGGGCGCGAGCATGGGCATAGCGCCCCTCCGCGTGGATGCTGTCCAAGCGCACGACCTCCGCGATGTCGGCGAGTGCTTCGGCCGGTCCAGCCGCGCGCGACGCGTCGAGCAATGCCGAGAAGCGGGAAGTCTCCTCCGAGGAGAGACCTTCGCGGTGAACCGAACCGAACGGCGCTTGATCGCGCAGATTGGCGACCACCTCGCACAGAACGACGGGCACGCCTTCCGCCTCGCGCAGGGCCCGGCGTAGATTGCTCTCGAATCCCCGCAGCGCGGCCCGGTCCACCGGATCGCCGCGGCGAATCCCGGTCTTGCCGGCCATCGCTTCCATGACGGTCTTGTCCTTGACCGGCTCCGGGGGACCCGACAGCTTCCCCATCACGCCGCGCAGCAGGCGCACGATACGAAGCTCGGATGCCTCGCGCAGCAGCGTCAGGGCTCCTCCCGCAGGACCGAAGGAGGCTCCCGAGGCGGGGCCGAAGGCGCCGTAGTACTCGTTGTGACCGACGTAGAGAACAAAGAGGTCCGGTTCGTAGGCCCGCAGCTCCCGGACAAAGTCGGCCACCGCGTAGCTGTTGATGCCCGTCATCGCGCAGTTGATCACCTCGACCTGACGTCCCGGCAGGAGAACCCCCAGCCGGTCCTCGAGGAAGCTCGCGAAGGAACCGTTGGTGTGATACGGAAAGCCGGCCGTCGTGGATTCGCCCAGCACGAAGATGCGCAATGCCTCGGGCGGCTTGCGCACCGGGAAGATACGGAACCCGGGCTTCGGCATGATGTTCCGCATCCGGGGCGGGAAGTAGCGTTGGCCGACCTCGCCGTTGAGCCTGTAGACATCCATCGTTCCGGCTTGCACGCGAACGACCAGCGGCGGCGGAGCGGCAACTCCGGCCAGCCGGAGGAAGGCCTCGACGAGGACGACCAGGAGCAGGGGGAGCAGGACCAACCCCAGCCGGGCGACGTGGCGATAGCGGCCGGCGAGCAGGGCGGACTTCGGCCGGCCGTCGGACCCCGGTTTGCGGCTATGTGCGGAAGCCTGTTCCCGCCCTGGTAGACTGCGGTGTTCCGTTCCCGATCCGCCGCCCGGTTGTCGCCCCGGTCCTTGTCCCGATCCCTGGCCCTTCTTCTGTCGCGCCACTCCCCCCCCGGCCTCCATGTGAATCGAGTCGCCCTCAACCCGTGCAGCCAGTCTACCCTCTATCGACCGGGTTGTCGTCTCCGCTGGCCTCGTCCGCTGGGGGACCGCGTCGATGGAGCCGGTAGGTGGCGGAGAAGGTGCGGGCGGTGAAGGTCCTGCGGCAGGGGAGGCAGCGGTAGCGTCGGAGCGGCTGGGGAGAAGCTGGCGCGCCATAGAAGCCCCAATGGCGGTAGCTCCAGAGGGGTGAGGGTTCGTAGAAGGGGCAGTTGCGGTTGGGACAGTGAGGAAAGCGTGCGGTCGGGCCGAGGGGGAGCGACCGCGCCGGGTGGGTTCGCTTTCGGCGAGCACCGCGGGGCGGCGGGACCGAGGGGGCGTGCTCCTCGCTCGTGGCGGGCGCATCGGCGGCGGGGTCCGTTCCACCCGGCCGCTGACCATGTTGACGACGTGACGACACCAGGAGTGGCAGGAGCGAGAAACGGGCCCAAACGGTCTCGGCATGCCCGAAAGTCCGCTGGTGCCGTCAACTGGCCGCTCCGCCTTCGGCTACGTCCGTCTCGCAACACGATTGCTTCCAGAACCTAGTGCGCTCTCGGGAGGGGTTCAGGCACCATGGATGGCTATGTCTTCACCGCACCGCGATCACACGCCCGGCTCTCCTCCAGGCCTGTTTGATGGTCGGAGCTCATCGGACCAGCGCCGGCGGCGTCACCTGTGAAGGAGCATCCATGGACCACGCCCATGATCGTAGTGGTATCGACCCTTGTTCCGCCGCCGTCGCCTTCGTTGCGTGCGTTTGCGACAGTGAGGCATCGTTCGATGGCAACACACTCGGCGCCGGGCTCCACAACCGGCTAGCTGCCGGGTTCCGCAGCGGGCTAGCTGCCGGGTTCCGCAGCCGGCTAGCTGCCGGGTTCCACAGCCGGCCAGCTGCCAGGTTCCGCAACGAGCCAGGTCTCCGGGGCCGCAGCCATCACGGTATCGGGTTGCGTTTCCGGCTCCGCAACAGGACCTCTGCCGGCTGCTGTGACGGGCCCCGTCCCACGTTCGGTGCCGGGATGAGGGTGCCGGCGCCAGCTCTGCGCCTCATGGTGGCTGCGAGCCTGCTCGTCACCCTGCAAGCGCTCCCCGTGTTCGGCGCCGCGCCGTTACCGCCGGTCATCACCGAGCCCGCGTTTGACGGCCAGCAGGTCTACGCCGGCGATGTGCACATGGAGACCGGCCCCATGGAAGATCCCGACGGCGACGGCCATCTCGGATCCGACTGGGAGATCTGGCTACTGAGTCCGCTGGAACGCGTCTGGTCCTCCGGCGTGGTGGACGGTCTCGAGAGAGTTCACATCCACCTGGGCGACGGGACCTTCGAGGGATCGCACGCAGGCCGTACCGCCCTCTTCTTCGACGACGCCTATCGTCTCCTTGTCCGTCATCAGGACTCCACGGGCGTGTGGAGCGCGCCCGCGTTGCGGCACTTCACCACGGCGCCGGAGGCCGAGGTGCTGCCGATGCAGATCTCGGACGTCGCGACGCTTCCGGCGCCGGACTGGGAGGACGAGGAGGGCAACCCGGTTACCCTGCCCGGCGGAAGTTCACCCGGCCTGATGCGGATGGACTCCGGATCCGGCGATCTGCTCCTGGAGGTCTTCGGGCATGACGGGGGCAACATCATGCACAATCCCGGCCCGCTCCCGTCCCACGTGGCCGTTCGCCTGCGGCTGGCGGCGGGCGACGGCGGGCTCGCCCTGCCGGGAACGCAGTTCCAGTTCGCCGACGAGTCCGGCACGGAGCGGGACATCTACCTCCCGCCGGTGCTGCTCTCCCCCGGGTTCACCGCGTGGTTCTGGATCTCCGAGAACGGCAGCAGCTACTGGGCGGACTCCACCGACGCCGAGCCTGATTTCTCAGACCTGGCCCGTGGAACGCCGGTGCCCTGGAAACTGCTGCGGCCGGGTTTTTCGGTCGAGGTGTTCGCCAGAGGGTTTCAGCTTCCGGTCAACCTGGCTTTCGTGCCCGAACCGGGGCCCGCGCCGGACGACCCGTTGCTGTATGTCACAGAGCTTTACGGAACCATCAAGGTTGTGAGCCGTGACGGGACGGTCGGTGACTATGCCACCAACCTCCTCAACTTCGATCCGACCGGCCCTTTCCCGGGATCGGGGGAGCAGGGCCTCGCCGGGATCGCGGTCGATCCTCTCAACGGGGACGTGCTCGCGACGATGCTGTACGACGCGGCGCCCCCGAACGGTCCGCACTACCCGAAGGTGGTCCGTTTCACCAGCAACGACGGGGGCAGGACGGCCGCCACGCAGACCACCATCATGGATTTCCCCGGTGAGTTGCAGGGGCAATCGCACTTCATCTCCCACGTCTCGATGGGTCCGGACCGCCGCCTCTACATTCACATGGGCGATGGGTTCGATCCGTCCACGGCCCTCGATCTCTCCTCGTTTCGGGGCAAGGTGCTGCGTGCCCGGCTGGACGGCGGGGCGCCCCTGGACAATCCGTTCTACGACGGGCCGCCGCTGACGGCGCGCGACTACGTGTACGCCTACGGGTTCCGCAATCCGTTCGGTGGGGCGTGGCGGGCGTCTGACGGCGGCCACTACGAGGTGGAGAACGGGCCGGACATCAACGACCGTCTGGCCCGGGTGCGCCGGGGGACCAGCTACGGCTGGGATGGCGACCGTCAGACGATGAGGATCAACGCGACGTACAACTGGAACCCGACCCACGCGCCAGTCAACATCGCCTTCGTACAGCCCGAGACCTTTGGCGGCAGCGGATTCCCAGCATCCCGCCAAGGGCATGCGTTCGTGACCGAGTCGGGGCCGACCTGGGCGGAGGGGCCGCAGAGCCGAGGCAAGCGGATCGCGGAGTTCGAGCTTTCGCCGGACGGGTCCCAGGTGCTCTCCCTCGGCGCTCTCGCCGAATACACCGGGTCCGGACGGGCGACGGCCGTCGGACTGGCGGCAGGGCCCGACGGTCTGTACTTTACCGATTTGTACAAGGATCAGCAGTACAACGGTCCCACGGATCGTGGCGCCAACGTATTGCTCATCCGCTACGTTGGCGCTGTCGATTTCTCCGCGGACTTCGCTTACGGACATCCGCCATTCCAAGTCTCTTTCACAGACCTGTCCGATGTCCCTGATCCCATCGCCTGGTCGTGGGACTTCGGAGACGGCGGAACGAGCACGGACCGGCACCCAAACCACATCTATACGCAGAACGGAGCCTATACGGTGCGCCTGGAGGTTACCGGATCCGGCGGCGTCTCGCGGACACAGAAGCAGGCCTACATCGTCGTGGGGGAGTCCAATGGCCTCGGCCTGCGCGGGGACTACTTCGACGGCCTCGACTTCGGTGAGCTCATGATGACGCGCCTCGATCCGACGGTCGATTTCAACTGGCGGGACGGCCCGCCGGAGTACCCCATTCCGCAGGACCAGTTCTCGGTACGTTGGAGGGGCCGCGTGCGCGCAGACTTTTCGCAGACGTACACCTTCTACGCCATCACGAGCGACGGCGTGCGCCTCTGGCTCGACGGCAGTCTGCTGATCGACCGTTGGGTGGATCAGGGGCCGACGGAGTCGAGCGGAGCCAGGACGCTCCAGGCCGGGCGCGAGTACGACCTGGTGATGGAGTACTACGACAACTGGGGAGATGCCGTGGCGCGCCTGCAGTGGTCGGCGCCCAGCGTTCCCCGGCAGGCCATTCCCTCTGCGAATCTCATTCCCCCGTTTCCGACCGCGCTCCCGGATCCTCGTGCCGCGGCATCGCCTGGCGCGATCCTCTTCGTCTCGGCGGGTGGCAACCCACTCCGGCGCCCGCTGCAGGCGACGCTGCGCGCGGCGTCCGGTGGTCCGGTGCGCCTGTCGCTGCATGACGTGGCCGGCCGCGAGGTAGCCCGCTACGTCGACCGGGTGATGGTTCCCGAGGAGATTGAGCACGTACGGATTGAACCGTCGGGCGTTCCTAGCGGCGTGTATTTCCTCCGGCTGGCAGGTGGCGGCACCGTGTCGTCGAGACGTCTGACCATCGTTCGTTGATCCGCCGTACCGGGGCGCTGATCCCTGCCGTGGTCACCTTCGCCCTGACCGCCGGCGCCGATCGTGCCCTCCGGCACCGGGCCGGGTCGTCTCACGGCGCGCGCTCTCCGGCGGTCGCGGCCTTCCCGTGGGGCGGCCGGGCGCGGGACGGCCAGCCGCGGGAGAAGCCCTCCGGCCGCCCACCGGTTTGGTCGACAGCGTGCGTGGCGGCTCCGGCGCGGCGGTGTCTACACCGTAGCGCGCTTCCGCTCGCAGTTCACCCAACGCGCTGCGGGGATCGAGTGATCGACTCCAGACCGCGCGATAGATCTCGATCAGGCGGGTCGCAGCCGCCGCATCCTGGTGAACCAGCTCCAGGCGGAAGTGCTCGACCCCCAGCCCCCGCAAGTCCGCGAGGTGCGGGAGCATGCTCTGCGGGCGGGCGCCGAAGACTGTGTTGCGGCAGCCGACGTCGGCCACCACCGGATGCTGCTGGCCCGTGCGGTCACGGAGGAGGATCTGGTGCCGGTCGCAGGGGCGGCCGCAGGTTCGGTAGTCCGCGCCTTCGCTGAGGAACGCTGCGAAGACGCAGTGCTCGGTGTGAAAGACAGGCAGGTGATGATGGAGCGGGATCTCACAGAGCCGCGGGTCGATGCGCCCTGATCCGGAGACTTCCCACAGCGGACCCGTTCCACGGCCGGTGGGTTCCTCCGCGGCAAAGGGCGCCCGGGCTACCCGATCCGCCGGGACCTGGCCCTGAAGAGCCGGGGCCCCCTCAGTCCCGAGAAGGTCCAGGAGCTGACCCCCGTTGAGGTCGAGCCCAGGGGCGACACGGCTCAGGCCGAGTTGCAGGAGCACGTTGAAGGAAGGAGGATTGACCGCGTTGAGCGACACGTCGCCCGTCAGAAGCGGCCGTGGCGATCCAAGGCCGGCAGCGACCGCGGGCGCTTCGAGCAGCTCGCGAAGCCGCTGCAGGCCGCCCAGGTTCCGGATGAGGATCTCCTCCGGTTCGAGGGAGAGGAAGAAGTTGCAGATCCGCTCCTCGCCCGGCTTCTGGACACGCGGCAGAGCCAGGCTTCGCCGGACGCCCGCGGAGCGGAGCACAGCGGAGGCCTCCTTCAATCCGACGAGATCGAGGAAGTCGAGGGTCACGCGCCGGATGTTGGCGCGCAGCGCGGCCTTTACCTGATGCAGGTCCCGGCAGAGCACAATGACCTGATCCTCAAACGATCCATCGTTCCCGGTCCGCCGCGGCGGCTCTTCGCCCGCGTCGGGTAAGACGCTGGTCGGCTTCGGTAGGTCATCCCGTTCGCCGAGAGCAGTCGCGCCGGAGGATTGCCTCGTGGATTCAGCGAGGTCGACCGCCCATGCCACCGGAGACTCGGCGCCCGTATCGGCCGTACCGGGGACGTCTGCACCCGGGACATCTGCACCCGGGACGTCTGCACCGGGGACGCCTGCACCCGGGACGTCTGCACCCGGGACATCCGCACTGGGGCCGCCTGCACCCGGGACGTCTGCACCAGGGACATCTGTACCCGGGCCGTCTGCACGGGGTACCTCTGCACGGAGCGCCTCCGCATGGGGTACGTCCGCTCGGGATACGCCCGCGTCACGGGACAGCGGGGCAGCCCTCCGCCCGCGCACGCGCTCCATCTCCTCGACGGCAGCCCGCCTCATGTGGTTCAACTCGGAGACCGGCAGGAACAGACCATGATCGACGTCGATGTCCACATCGCCGAGGGCATAGCGAGTGTCGCCGAGACGGGTGAGGTGTGCGCGGATCTGGGCGTGGTCGAGCTCGCTGTGCCGCGCCGCTTCGAGCGGCCGTTCCGAAGCGCTCTCCGCGCTCCTTCCTTCGGCATCGACCAGGAGCAACCGCAGGGGCTCTCCGGACCGGCCGCTGACCTTGGCGGACAGCATGACCCGGCGCCCGCCGGTGCGGGACCGCTCGCTCTCCCGCAGCCGGGCCGCGAGGGCAGGGCTCGAGGTGCGGAAGACCGGCTGACCGGGCCGGACGCGCCCCAGGTCGGGCATGGATTCGCGGGCGAAGCGAAGCTCGAAGCGTGCGCCGGCCACCCGTTCGACAGCGTGGAGACGACCCCCGATTTCGTCCTCTTCCAAGGCGGTGACCGCGATCAGGAGACCATCTCCGGCGGCGAGTTCCACGGATGAGGGGGCGGCGTTCACCACGATGCCGCAAGGGCGGCCCGCTCGATCGCGCAGAACGCGCTCCACCGTCCCGACCTCCAGACCCCGATGCGACCGCGTGCGGCCGTCCACCAGTGTCTGGTGATTGATTCCGCCGAGGAAACCGTGGCTGGGGCCACGGGAAAAGACCTGACGGGCGTCCGTCGCCAGCCGCTCGATCACCGGCGGCGACGGGCGCGGGCTCGGACTCTTGGCCGAGCCTGGCTGCCCTGTCCCGCTCTCCCCGGCGGGAACGCTCGGTGGACGCCCGGTGAAATCATGCCAGGCACGGTCGACCGCCGCGCGATAGAGCGCGGTCGAGGCGGCCACGTAGTCGGCGCTCTTCATCCGTCCTTCGATCTTGAACGCGGCGATGCCCAGCGACATCAACTCGGGGATGTGCCGGTAGCCCTCCAGGTCGCGCGGCGAGAGCAGGTAGGCGCGATCCTCGAGCGGGTGGTGCCTACCATCGACCAGCAGGTCGTACGGAAGACGGCAGGCCTGGGCGCACTGCCCTCGGTTCGCGCTGCGGCCGCCCCAGGCCTCCGAGGAGAGACACTGGCCGGAGTAGGAGACGCAGAGCGCCCCGTGCACGAAAACCTCGAGTTCCATGTCGGTGGCCGCGCGGATACGGGCGATTTCGGGGATGGTCAGCTCGCGGGCCAGGATCACCCGGTCCACCCCGAGACCCCGCACCAGGCGCACCGCTTCGGCGCTGGCCAGCGTCATCTGCGTCGAGGCGTGGATCGCCAGGCCAGGCGCGATCGACCGGGCCAGGCCGACCACGCCGAGATCCTGCAGGATGAGACCGGTCGGGCCTGCCTCGGCGATGCCAGCCAGGGCATGGCGCGCGCCGTCCATCTCCTCGGCAAAGAGCAGAGTGTTGAAGACGACGTAGCTCTTGATCCCCCACCGGCGCAGATCGGAGAGGATGTCCGGCAGATCGCCCAGCTCGAAGTTGCGCGCCCGGATCCTGGCGTTGTAATCGGTCAGGCCGAAGTACACCGCGTCGGCACCTGCCCGGATCGCGGCGCGCAACGCTTCCGCGCTTCCGGCGGGAGCGAGAACTTCCGGTTTGCGTGTGGCGTGAGCAGTCTTCATGGAATCGCATTCATCCGATCGGTGAGTCTTCGATGGTCAAGTTGCTATCCACCACGGGCCCTTCAGCGCGCCCGGGTGGTCTTTCACACACTGAGGCCGACTGCCCGCATCAGTTCCAGGGCGTTGCTTCGCCGCACTACGCCGGGACGGAGACGGTAATCGAACATCATACGACCGTCGACCAGCTCGTCCGCGAAGTGGGCATTGGCTCCCCGGCCGGCCAGACCGCCGGTCAGCTCGGTCAGGGCCAGGTCGTGCGTGGTGATGATGCCGACCGCGCCCCGCTCCACGAATCCCCGCAGCACCGCTTCGGTTCCAATACGCCGGTCGTGCGAGTTGGTGCCATGCAGCATCTCATCCACGAGGAAGAGGACAGGGGTGCCGAGGTGCGTCCGGTCGGCGATCAGACGCAGGCGCTGGATCTCCGCGTAGAAGTGCGAGACGTTGGACTGCAGCGAGTCGATGACCCGAATCGACGCGGCCACCGCCAGGGGAGTCAGCCGCAACCGCCGCGCCCGGACCGGCGCTCCGGCCTGGGCCAGAACCGCGGCCACGCCCACCGATCGCAGGAAGGTGCTCTTTCCGGACATGTTCGAGCCGCTGACCACCAGAAGGGCGATCGGGGGAAGGGCCGGGGTGCCCGTGGATTCGGGAACATCGTCGGACGGCGCGAGGGACGTCCCGGGCGCCGGCCGGTCGCTCGGAAGGACCGGGCCGCCGGCAAGCCGGACATCGTTGCGCACGCACGTCGCCTCGGGCAGCAGCGGATGTCCGAGCCCCACCGCTTCGAGTCGCGGCGGGCCCGCATCGTCGATCTCGGGGAATGGATCGTCCGGGTGTTCGAAGGCGTGCGAGGCCAGCGACGAGAGCGCCTCAAGCTGCCCGATGGCTTCCAGCCAACGCGTGACGCGCGCTCCGTGACGCACACGCCATGCCTCGATGGCCAGGGCGAAGTGAACATCCCAAAGAAGGAAGTAGGCCAGGGGAGCCAGCATCTGGTTGCGGCGCGCCTCGTGGTAGTCCGCCAGGCGGTTCAAGGTCCGAATGGCGGTGGAGGCGCGTCGGGGCTGAACGATCGACTCGTGCACGGAGCGCAGCAGGGGAGCCTGCACTTCTTCCTCTTCCCAACGAGCCAGGACGAGCCCGAGCAGATCGAGATCGGCCCGTGCTTCGTCCCCCTTGTCGCCCGCCCTCTTCGCCACGGTTCGCAACGGCCGTCGGAAGAGGATCTGCGCGATGACGATGAGCGCGACCGGAGCCGCTCCCGTGGCCCCGGCCGCCCATGCGACAAGCGCGCCCACGCCCGCGATGGTCAGGACCACCGCGCCGGCGCGCCAGGCCGGTGCGGGAAGAGCGCCAGGCATTTGCGCCCAGGACCGCAGCGCCTGGGGGTGCCCGCCAAGCTGCCACTCCTCGCCCAGGACGGCGAGGTTCTCGCGGAGTTGCAGCTTGTCCCGCAGTTCGCGGACCGCCTCCTGGCGCCGGCGCAGCTCCTCCGGCGGGGCCGGTTCCTTGAGCCAGTTCGCCAGGGTCTCTTCACCGGAGCGGGTGCGTGCCCGGCTCAGGAGCTGAAAGAGCGATCCGTGGCCGAAGAGATCGAGGTCGCCGGAATACGGGTGCGATGCATCCTGGAACCGGTCACCGGTCGCGCCCGCCTCTTGCCACCGGTGTTCGAGCCGCGCCAGCCCCTTCTGATAGAAGTCGGCGGCGCGCTGCGCGCGGCGGCGGTCCCGCAGGGAGTTCTCATGGATGACCGCGACCACGAGGTACACCAGCACCGGCCCGAGGCACGTCCACCACGGGACAACCCCGGGGCCCAGCGCCAGCCACAGGAGCAGCAGGAAGACGCCGAAGAGCGCGAGGCGCGCGTTCGCGATCCGGCCGTCGAGCCGGTCGAACCGGAGCCGCGCGGCCTCGTGAGCGGCCAGGCGCTCCCGGTACACGTCCTGCGGGTTCACGGACCGGCGACGCTCTCATCCGCCCGGTGAGTTGCGTCCAACGCCCGGGCCGGATACCGCCCGGATGCCGAAAGCGCCCTCATCCGGTCTTCTTCTCGATCCTGGCCCAGGTGTCCTTGAGAGAGACGGACCGGTTGAAGACCAGGCGTCCGGGCCTGCTGTCGGCCGAGTCGACGCAAAAGTAACCCAGCCGCTCGAACTGGAAACGATCGCCGGGCGCCGCCGCCGCCAGCGATGGTTCCACGTAACAGCGCGGCAGCACTTCCAGCGAGTCCGGGTTGAGGTTGACCGTGAAATCCTGCCCCTCAGGGTAGTCATCGGGATCTTCCTTGAGGAAAAGGTGGTTGTAGAGCCGGACCTCGGCGGTGACCGCGTGCGGGGCCGAGACCCAGTGGAGAGTGCCCTTGACCTTGCGCCCGTCGGGTGTCGAGCCGCCCCGGGTGGCCGGATCATAGGTGCAGCGCAGCTCGCGGATCTCTCCAGTGGCCGGGTCCTTGACCACCTCGCGGCAGGTGATCAGGTAGGCCGAACGCAGGCGCACCTCCTTGCTGGGGCTGAGACGGAAAAATCCCTTGGGGGGCGTTTCACGGAAGTCGTCCTGCTCGATGTACAACTCCCGGCTGAAGGGGACCTGGCGGATCCCGGCGGAGGGATCCTCCGGGTTGTTCACCACCTCCATCATCTCGACCTGGCCCTCGGGATAGTTCTCCAGGACGACCTTCAACGGCCGCAGCACGGCCAGCGCCCGGGGCGCTCGCCGGTTGAGGTCTTCCCGGAGGCTGTGCTCGAGCAGGGCGATGTCCACCACGCTGTTGCGCTTGGCCACCCCGATGCGGTCGGCGAAGTCACGGATGGCCTCGGGTGTATAACCTCGGCGCCTCAGCCCGGAGATCGTCGGCATGCGGGGATCGTCCCAGCCGCTGACGTGCCCCTCGCGCACCAGCGTCAGAAGCTTGCGCTTGCTCATGATGGTGTAGTTCAGGGCCAGGCGGGCGAATTCAATCTGTTGCGGGTGGCAAGGAGTCTTCAGTTCGTCCAGGACCCAATCGTAGAGCGGCCGGTGGTCCTCGAACTCGAGCGTGCAGATCGAGTGGGTGATCCCCTCGAGAGCGTCGGAGATGCAGTGCGTGTAGTCGTACATCGGATAGATGACCCACTTGTCCCCGGTCCGATGATGCTCGGCGCGGCGGATCCGGTAGATGATCGGATCACGCATGTTGATGTTGGGCGAGGCCATGTCGATCTTGGCCCGCAGGACGTGCGCGCCGTCCGGGAACTCCCCGGCCTTCATCCTCCGGAAGAGGTTCAGGTTCTCCTCCACGCTGCGATTGCGATAGGGGCTTTCGCGCCCGGGCTCGGTGAGGGTGCCCCGGTGTTCGCGGATCTGGTCGGCCGTCAGGCTGCACACGTAGGCCTTGCCGGCGAGGATGAGCTGCTCGGCATACTCATAGAGCTGGTCGAAGTAATCCGAGGCATGGTAGAGCCGGTCTTCCCAGTCGGCGCCCAGCCAGCGCGCGTCCTCCATGATCGACTCGACGTACTCGGTCTCCTCCTTCTCCGGATTGGTGTCGTCGAACCGGAGGTTGAAGGTGCCGCCGTACTGCTGGGCGATGCCGTAGTTCAGGCAGATCGACTTGGCGTGGCCGATGTGCAGGTAACCGTTGGGTTCCGGGGGAAAGCGGGTCGCCACGCGCGTGCCGTTTTTGCCGGTCCGGAGGTCCTCCTCGACGATGGCCCGGATGAAGTCGCCCGGCGACGGGGTTGCGGGACCACCCTCTCCGGTGGCGCCCCCTGGTTCGCTCGCGGCCCGGGATGACGGGTCCGGCCGCTCGTTGGCGGAGGGGTGCGATGGGTTGGAGACATCGGGCGGGACGGGTCTGGACGCGTCCGGCTGGGATCGATCCATGGTGGGCTCCGCTTGATTGATGGCCTGTCTGGCTACGGATCAGCGATCAACCCGGACCATCCTTCAGCCCGAATCGACCGCGCCGCTCCTCCTGAACTCCTGCTCCCCGGCCGTCTGCGGATATCCGCGTTTCCAACGGGAGGACCCGGCGGGGGCTGGTGGTCGGCCCTTGTCGAGGGAGATCCGGGACATCTCTTTGCCGGACCGGAGAAGGGCTCAGTATAGAAACGGCTACCGGGAGTGTCAAATCGCTGCGGTCGCCGGTGGTCGGGGTGATCGAGGAGATGGGGGCGAAGTTCTTGTGAACAGCGGAGGATGCGCGGCCCCTCCACTCCGGCGCCCTCCCGGTTGCCACAGTCTGCTCGAGGGAGGACGGTCGCCCTCTCGGCCGTTGCCGCTCGATCCGCCGGTCCCGGGACGTTCGGTCAGGCCACGCGCCCGGCATACGGTTAGCCGACGCCTCCGGGCGTCCGGTCAGCACCCGCCAGGCGTTGGGTCACCCGGCGGCGCCGGGGTCTGGTGTCAGCCGCCATGTTGGGCAGTCTGGTTTCTTGGGCGTGTCTTACGCGCCTCTATCTGTCGGCGTCGTCGCTCCCGGCGCGCAGTGCGCGCCACTCCTCCGCCAGGATGTCAAAGACGACGTTGTCGACCCACCGGCCTTTGACGTATGTGGCTTGCCGCAGCACCCCTGCCCGTCGGTACCCCTGCCGCTCGACCGAACGGATGGAGGCCACGTTGTCCGCGAAGACGTGGGTCGAAAGGGAGTGGAGCCCGAGTTCGCCGAACGCATAGTCGAGGATCAAGTTCTTCGCCTCGGTGCCGTATCCCTGTCCTCTCAGTTCCGGGGGGGAGAGGAAGATCCCGGTCATGGCCCGGCGGTGGATCCAGTCGATTCCGTGCAGGCCGACCGTGCCGATCAACCTTGGCTCGTGGCGGAGTTCGATCCCCAGCGCGACCTGTCTCGGGTGTGCGGTCCCGGAAGAGAGGGAAGCGATCCACTCCTTCTCGGCACGGACGGAGTAGGGCACGCGGAAGAGCAGGCATCGCCGGATCTCCGGGTCGTTGATCCAGGCGGTCAGGATGTCGGCGTCGCTCTCCTCCAGCGGCCGTAGCTGCACACGATTACCGACCAGGAAAGCGCCGGGCATGACCGCCTCCTTGATGGAACGGCCGGCGTTCTGGAACGGCGAGTCCCAGCGGCCGGCTCTGGTGGAACTTCGGGCATCCTTCTGACGGTGGTGCCTGTCTCCCGGCTTCCTCCGCGCTCGTCGGACGCTCAAGAGAGCCTCGATCGAAGAACGGGGAGTGTCCAGTGCGAGGAGGTTAGGCCCACCGGCGGGGCGAACGCCATGGCGAATTCGCGCGCTCTCGGAGCTCGCCTTGACGACCTCCGGTACCTCAACGGCTCGGACCGGCCCGACTGCCGCCCCGTGTCGCGCGCCTTCCATGGGGGCGGGTCCAACCCGGTCTGGAGGCAGGCACCGGAGGCGCCTTGTCCGCGGAGGTGGAGCGCGAGAGCTGGCCGTCAGAGTCTCCGCGATCGGTTTCGGGCGGACGGCATCGAACAGGGTCTGGCCGTCCAGTCTTACCGGCAAAGGAGGATCACCGATGGAGAATCGTCCGGCAGAGCGCGTGGTTCTGGTCGCGGGGGCGACCGGCAAGCAGGGCGGAGCGGTCCTGCGTCATCTCAAGGGCACCGGCCTGCGGCCGCGCGCCGTGACGCGCAAGCCGGGGGAGGGGCCGGCGCGAGCCCTGGAGTCCCGCGGGATCGAGGTTGTGCAGGGGGACTTCGACACTCCCCTCAGCCTGCGGCCGGCCTTGGACGGGGCCTGGGGGGCCTTCGCCGTCCAGAACACCTGGGAGGCCGGAGTGGAACGCGAAGAGACCCAGGGGAAGGACTTCGCCAGAGCGGCCCGCGCCGCCGGCGTCGAGCACTTCGTCTACAGCTCCGTCGCCTCCGCCCAACGTCAGACCGGAATCCCGCACTTCGAAAACAAGTGGAGGGTCGAAGAGGTCGTGCGCGCCCAGGGATTCCCCAGCCACACGATCATCCGACCGGTCTTCTTCATGGAAAACCTCATCAGCCCGTGGTTCCTCAACGGCGACCAGATCGTCTCGGCGTTGAATCCTGACACCAAGCTGCAGATGGTCGCGGTGGATGACGTCGGCCGGCTGGGCGCCGCGGCGTTCGAGCGCCCCGAGGAGTTCCGAGGCAGGGAGATCGATCTGGCCGGCGACAGCGTCACCATGAAGGAAGCCGTGGAAGGGCTCTCCGACGCCTTCGGGAGGCGGATCGAGTACGTCCAGATTCCGATCGAGGACATCCGCAAGAACAGCGAGGACTTCGCCTCGATGCTGGAGTGGTTTGAGCGGGTGGGATACAACGCCGACATAGAGGGCGTCTCGAAGACCTACGGGCTGAAGCTGACGAACTTTGTCGACTGGGCCAAGGGACAGAAGGCCACTTCCTGACCGGTTCTTCCGGCGCTACCCGGCTCCTTCCGATGCTGCCCGGTTCTTCCGGCGCTACCCAGCTTCTTCCGATGCTGCCTGGTTCTTCCGGCGCTACGCGCTGGGACCGGAAGTCCTCCAGGCTCGCCCCGGCAGGTCGAGGAAGGAGTCCATTCCAGCGCCGTGCGGCGCTATGGGTAAGGCCTCCCGCTTCACTCCTGCTTCGTGGCCGTGGCGGCATCATCAGCCCTGCCGGCTGGCGGGTGAGACGAGTCCGGCGCCCGGTCCGGCAGGGTGCGGCGGGATGCGTATCCCCTGGGATCTTCGGAGCGCCCCCTCCCGGGTGGGGCTCGGGGGCACACGCCCGGGAAGCCGCGTTCCCGGGGACCGACGCCTACACGCGACTGGTTGTCTTTTCATCAAACAAGCGCATAATGCGCCCGTCCGGATCAGGTCCGGTCTCCCGCTGCCCAGGCTCTCTGACGCTCCGGTCGCCCGGGTGGCCCTCGCGAGGTGTGTTGAGGAAGCCTGCACCGGCTCGACGCCGCGCGTACACGCGTTCCGGCGTCGCGGAGGTGTTCAGGTAAAATCGGGACGAGTGACGAGGGGCGGTAACAGAGCAGCGGTAGCAGGGCAATGGCCGCCATGCCATGACGGATGATCCCGGGTGATTCGAAGGAAGGATCGGAGGCCGGCATGGACAGTGAAGACTCGGCCGGGGCTGGCCACCACCGGGAGCCATCGAGGGGGATCCTCGAGGAGGTCGGCTCTCCGGGCGCCGCCGGCGAGCTCTACCGCCGGTTGTTCGAGCAGAACCCAGACGGGCTCTTCGCGGTGGACGCCGGCGGCAGCTTCACCCTGGTCAATCCGGCGTGCGAGCAGATCTGCGGATACGCTGCGGCCGAGCTGCTCCAGATGACCTTCATGCAACTCTGCGCCCCCGACCAGCTGGAGCGGACGGTGGCGCACTTTCACAGCGTTGTCGGCCGGCGGTCGCGCTCCGAGCTCGAGACGGCGCTCATCCACAAGCAGGGCCACCGTGTCGAGCTGTGGATTACCGGTGAATCCATCGAAACCCCCGGACTGGGCAGGCAGACGTATTGCACCGTCCGGGACGTCACGCAACGAAAGCAGGCCGACGAGGCCTTGGGACGCTACCGGCTTCTCGCCGACCACAGCCGCGACATCGTGCTCTTCATGGAGCGGAACACGGGACGCCTGCTCGAGGCCAATGCCGCGGCGCTCGCTGCCTACGGCTACAGCCGGGACGAGCTGCTCCAGATGACGATCCACGACCTGCGCCACGAGGAGACCAGCGGGACGACGGCGGCGCAGATGGCCAGCGCGGCGGCGGGGGGCATCCTGTTCGAGACCGTGCACCGGCGGAAGGACGGCACGGCGTTTCCGGTGGAGGTGAGTTCTCAGGGGGCCACCGTCGATCGGACGGCCGCCCTGATCAGCGTGATCCGCGACATTACGGGGCGCAAGGCGGCGGAGCTGGTCCAGAAGGAGACCGAAAGGCAGCAACGCCTTCAGGCGGGACTCCTGGACCAGGTCAGCGATGCCGTCATCGCGGTCGACAACCGGCAGCGTGTGACCTATCTGAATGCGGCGGCCGAGCAGCGTTACGGGATCCCAGCGAGCGAGATCATCGGCCGGCCGGTCATGGAACTCCTCAGCTGGAGCTGGAACCATCCCGGCGACCCGGGAAAGGCCCGGCGCGCGCTGGCCAGAACCGGGCGCTGGCAGGGAGAGAACGTCCACCGCACGCGTTCGGGACGGAGCTTTCCGGCCGAAAGCACCATCTCGGTGATCCACGACGAAGGGGGGCGCCGGAATGGTTTTCTCGCGACCCTGCGGGACATCACCGAGCGCCGAGCGGCTGAGGAGGCGGCCCTCCGCAGCGAGGCGATCTACCGGCGGCTGGCCGAGTTGGATCTCTTCGGCGTGGGATTCGGGGACAGCGCGGGAGGTGTCGCGTACATCAACGATGAGATGCTGCGGATGATGGGCCGCACCCGCGAGGAGGCCGAGGCCGGAGCGGTCAATTGGCTGGAGGCCATTGCGCCGGAGCACCGCCCGGCGGAGGCGGAGATCAACCGCGCCCTGCCGCTTCTCGGCAAGGTGGTCGGGTACGAGCGGGAGTTCCTTCGCCCTGACGGGGAACGCACCCCCTTTCTCGGGGCGACCGCCATCGTGGATGCCGACAGCGATCTGCGGGTGAGCATCGCCCTGGACCTGACCCACATCCGCCAGACCGAGCTTGCCCTGACCCAGGCGAAGGAGGTCGCCGAGGCCGCCAGCCGCGCCAAGGACGAATTCATAGCCGTGCTTTCCCATGAGTTGCGCACTCCCCTGACCCCGGCCCTCATGGCGGCCACCATCCTGGAGGCCCACCCGCTGCTGTCCGCCGAACTGCGTGACGACGTGAGGATCATCCGCCGCAATGTCGAGCTGGAGGCGCGGCTCATCGACGACATGCTCGACTTGACCCGCATCGCCCGCGGCAAGCTCACGCTCCACAGCCGGATTGTGGACGGTCGCGAGCCCTTGGACTACGCGATCCGGACCTGCCACCCGGAGGCGACCGACAAAGGACTGCGTCTCGAGGCCGTCCTTCCGGCGGAACCGGTCTGGATCCACGGCGATCCCGCCCGCCTGCAGCAGGTCTTCTGGAACCTGCTGAAGAACGCCATCAAGTTCACCCCGGAGAAGGGCGAGGTCACGGTCACCGCAACCGCTTCCGCCTCCGGGGGGCTTGTGGTCCGCATTCGCGATACGGGCAAGGGCATCGAGCCACAGGCGCTGGAGACGATCTTCAACGCGTTTGAGCAGGGCGGCGGTGTCACGCGCCGCTACGGGGGACTCGGCCTGGGGCTCGCCATCTGCAAGGGTATCGTGACCATGCACAAGGGCTCGATCCGGGCCGCGAGCGATGGCCCGGAAAGGGGAGCGACACTCTGGGTCGAGCTCCCTCCGCTGCCGGCGGGCCTGCACGCGCCGGTGAGGACTCCACGGGTGGCCGGGCTTCCCGAGTCGCCGCTATCCCGGAGCGACCCCGCGACTGCCCACGGATCCCGGCAGGCCGCCGCGGCAGAGCCGGCATCCGCCGGGTGCCGCATCCTCCTGGTGGAAGATCACGAGGCTTCGTCCGCCATGATCGCCCGTCTGCTGCGCGGCTTCGGGCACGACGTGGTCATCGCGGGGGATGTGAAGACCGCCGAGGAGAACTTCGGCACGGCTTCCATCGACCTGGTCATCAGCGATCTTGGTCTGCCCGACGGCACCGGACATGATCTCATCCGCCGATTGCTGGCGCGGCACTGGGTGCCCTCGATCGCGCTGACCGGCTACGGAATGAGTTCCGATGTCCAACGCAGCGTGGAAGCGGGGTTTCTCGAGCACCTGGTCAAGCCGGTCAACGCCCGGGAATTGCAGGAGGCGGTCGAGCGGGTCCTGGGCCGTCCACGGTCGGGCCGCTCCTGAAGCGGAAAGAGCGAGCGGCGTCAGCGCAGGTAGTGGGCCGGGGCAATGAGTCGGGCGTGGTGCGGTAGCTGGAGCCGGCCGACGTTCGAGTCGGGAGGGCAGGTTGTCCGCCGTTCCGGGCGCTGGTAGCATCGCGGCTTGCAGTCCTTCGGATGAGGAGCCACCCGCAACGGGAGAAGCAGCATGTCAGCACCTGTGCGTGTCCGCTACGCGCCGAGCCCCACCGGCTATCTCCACGTCGGCGGAGCCCGGACCGCGCTCTACAACTACCTGTTCGCCCGGCGCCACGGCGGCGAGTTCGTTCTGCGCATCGAGGACACGGACCGCAGCCGTTACGTTCCCGGAGCGGTCGAGAGACTGATGGAGTCGCTGCGCTGGTGCGGCTTGGACTACGACGAGGGGCCGGACGTGGGCGGGCCTCACGGACCCTACCAGCAATCGCAGCGGCTTCACCTCTACCGGCAGGCCGCCGATTCCCTCCTCTCCGGCGGGCACGCCTATCACTGCTTCTGTCCGCCCGAGAGCGTCGAGGCCCGCCGGCAGGCCCAGAAGGATGACAAGGCGCCCGTCCGGGTAGAGAATCCGTGCGTCCATCTCTCGGGTGCGGAGGTCGCCGCGCGGCTGAGCCGGGGAGATCAACACACCATCCGCCTGCGCGTGCCCGCCGGCGAGGAGATCGTCTTCCAGGATCTCGTCCGGGGCGAGATCCGCTTCAACACCGACCAGGTCGACGACCAGGTGTTGGTCAAGTCCGACGGCTTCCCGACCTACCATCTAGCGGTGGTGGTCGACGATCACGATATGCGCATCTCCCATGTGTTTCGGGGCGAGGAGTGGCTCTCCAGCGTTCCCAAGCACCTATTGCTCTATCGCCACCTCGGGTACGAGCTGCCTCTGTTCGGCCACTTCCCGCTCATCCTCAATCCCGATCGCTCGAAGCTGAGCAAACGCCAGGGGGATGTGGCCGTGGAGGACTACCGGGCCAAGGGATACCTGCCGGAGGCGTTGATCAACTTCGTGGCCTTCCTGGGTTGGAACCCCGGCGACGAGCGCGAGATCTTCAGCATGGTCGATCTGGTGCGGGACTTCACGATCGAGCGCGTCGGCCGGTCGGGGGCGGTCTTCAACCTGGAGAAGCTGAACTGGTACAACCAGCAGTGGCTGCGCCTGCTTCCCCCGGCCCGGGTCTTCGATGACCTGGCGCCGCTCCTGGCCGGGCGCGGATGGACCATAGGCGACCCGCCGGCGCGATTCTCCACCGACTACGCCCACCGGGCCTGGGAGCTGATGCGGGATCGCCTGGCGTTCGCCCGGGATTTCCCGGCGGCCGCCGGGTTCTTTTTCGAAGAGCCGGAGAGCTACGATCCGGCGACCGTGCAGAAGCGTTGGACGGCGGCGTCCCCTGGCTTGCTGCGGGCGGCGCTTCCCGACCTGGAGGGGCTGGCCTCCTTCTCCGCCGAGGACCTGGAGTCTTGCATCCACCGCGTGGCCGAGGCGCAGGGGGTCAAGGTGGGGGACCTGGTCCATCCGCTTCGGCTGGCCTGCAGCGGCATCGGGAAAGGACCGGGACTCTACCAGATGATGGAGGTTCTGGGGCGCGAGGCCTGTCTCCGGCGGATCCGCCGTGCTTTGGAGGTGCTGCCGGGCTGAGCTCCTGGGCTGTCCGCGCCATCGCCCCTGTGAGCACGCCGTGGTGACGGCGCCCGCCGACCCGGAGTCGACCGTCGTCTTCCATGCGTGGGCAGCGTTTCCATCAGAGTCGAGCCCGCGCCTTAAGGCGATCGCATTCGGAATCCAGTACGGATGATGTGCCGGTCGCGATCTCGTCACGCCAGCCGCCCGTTGAGCGCCTCTGCGCTCCCCGCTGGTGTCCTCGCAGTCCGCGTCCCGCGATTTCGCAGTCGATGCCACCAGGTCCTACAACTGCCGGAGTGCTCGAAGCGCGAGTTCGCAGCGGCGGCGCGCGTACGTCGTGGACGCGGCTCGCCCGGCAACGCGCCGCAGGGTCGGCGAGGCGTAGCGCAGCTCCCTCGTGGCTTGGGGAGAGTCCGCTTCAACGAGCGACAGGACCGTGTACCAGAAGGGGAATCTTCGCCAGCCGCCTTTGCCGTCGCGCATCCGCTTCAGGTACCCGATTCCGCGGTGCAAGCGTTCCTCAGGGCGATCCAGCCCGCCCGCCAGGAGGTGACGCCAGAGGGCAACGGAGCATTTGCCGCAGCAAAAGACGCCGGGGTTCCGGTAGCGTGGGTCCATCTCCGCCCGTTCGAGACATCGCAATAATCCCTCGGAAGCGCCTTCCAGCGCCGCCTGGACGCGGCGGTCTTCGGCGCCGAGCAGGCGCAGGGCCCGGCACGCCTCCTCGCCGAGGATGTGGCGAGCGGATCCGAAGGTCATCCGTTCGCCCGTGAAGACCACGATGCCGTTTGTGGTCTCGTCCTCGAACCCGGCGAAGGTGTCCGCGTAGGCTCCGGGCAGGCGGTGACGCGCGGCGATCCAGCGCGACGCCCTTTTCCGCTCTCCCACAGGGATTCTTCGTCCCTCGAAGAACGCTTCGTTCACGGCATCGACGGTCATGGAAAGGCTCTTCGGATCGACCAGCAAGCTACACCTCCCTCTCACTGCGGCCTCGGTCGTGAGGTAGATCCTGTTCGCGCCGCAACCAGACCCGGGGATCGCGTCGTCAGGGCTTGCGCCTGTAGTGCGCCGTCATGAAGGTCACCCACCTTCCGTCGTCGCCCAGCATGTGGGACGTGAGCACGCGGTGATCCTCGCCTCGCATCTCGATCACGTCCTTGTACTTCGTCATGCGCGACGCCTCGGAGACGCTCGGCCCATCAGTATGGAGCGTCAGGACCTTCTCCGCGGCATCCAGTTCCCCGTCGTAGTGCCACATGTGGGTCATCATCGCCGCGATGAACGTTCCGGTGAATCGCCGCTTCAGCGGGTCGAAGCCGAGGGTCATCAAGGTGGTGTCGGTTCCGCCGTCGGGCGTGTCGCCGCGGCCCTCGAGAAGAATCCAGATGCCGCCCATCGAACGGACGGTTTCCATGGTCTGGAACTTCTCCGGCGGCTTGTCCGGCGCCATGGTGGCCTCTCCTTCGCCGGCCCACTCACCCACGAGTTTCTGCAGCCACTGGTGCTCCTTCCGAGGTTCCGTCTTCATAAACAGCTCCGATCGTCAGAGGTCGCAAACATGCACCCGGCGGCCCGCCTCCGATCCGGTTGAACGGCTCGTGAGCGCCGGAACCGGACCAACAGCCAGGATAGGACATGCCCGCCGGTCAGACCACGGGATGCTCGCTCCGTTCCGCGTGATTGGCGTTGTGAAATGAGAATGAGCTTGCCGTGATCGGAGGAGCGGGCATCCTCGTCCGATCCCTGACCAAGCAGTCTTTGGAGAGATGAGACCGTTCGACTTCGGCCAGGCCGGTCAGGTCACGTCAGGGGGTGCCGACCTGGATCCGGATCTCATGGTCACCCCGGACGACCTCGGCCGCCCGAAAGTCTGCGGTCACCGTCTCCATGTCCAATGTGACGCCGTCACCGGCGACTTTCACACGTGGCTCTTCCGCCAGGTTGTACACGGTGGCGCGCCTGATTCCGTCATAGAGCGGGTGCTTCCCGGCTGCTTCGGTCAGGGTCGAGTCTCCCAGCACCACGAAGGATCCCGCCTCGGTGGAGAGACGGAGGAACCTCGTGTGCAGAAGGCTGCCGCCATCCAGCAGGATCACATGGTCCGCGTCGAATCCCTCCGGCCACAGCGGCGTCCGGACGGCGCTCTCGATGACCAGGCGCCACGACCGGGACGCCGCCAAACGCGCCACGAGCCGGGCGCGCGACTCCTGCAAGGCGGCCACGTCCCGGCCCGCGGCCTCCACGGCGCCATCGACCTCCTCCATGCGGACGCGGCACTCCGGCGAGGCCGGCAGGATCATGACGACTCGCCGGGCGTCGTCGTCCAGGAAGCGGGAAGGATCGGCGCCGAACCCTTCCCGCCAGCCGGGCCGGAATCGATCGAGCAGGAAGGCCCAGGCGGAACCGGTCAGCCGCGTGCGCCGCCGCAGCTCATTGGCGCCGAAGGGCTCGGACGGAAACTCCGGCCCGGTCCGCCGCAGCGCTCGCGCCCCCACGTAGGCCGCGGTGCCATCCCTGTTCTCGATCCCGCGTTCGTAGGCGATGGCATCGGGGTTCATGCTGCCCAGCCGTCCCAGCCGGAAGGAGACCGCATGCCTGGCCCAGCCGATGGCCTCGGCGCTGTCGGGGGAGGCCAGGGACCGGCGCAGCATCTCCACCTCGAGGCGCGCGCGGGCCAGCAGGTCGGGGTCATCGGCCGGGTACACGAAGAGCCCGGATTCATCCGCGCCCCAGTCGCGTCCGGTGTCGGACTGGAAGACGTGAAAGCCCTCGCGCGCCACCAACGCCGGCAGCCGGCTCCACCCGGTCGTGTCGGCTTCCGTCCGGTCCGTCCCGGCCCCATCGGAGACGGGCCTGCCGTTTTCCACCCCGCTCTTCCCCGTTGGGTTCGCTCCTGCCGGGCCGGTTTCGATCAGCAAGGTCACGGTTCGCACGTTTCCGATCAGCGCTGAGGAGTTGGCCACGACGGCGGCGTGACGCCCCTCGCAGGCGAGCAAGCCTCCTGGCCGCGGGCGGAACTCCTTTGGGGGAGCCGGGTGGCGGAGCAGCCAGGTATCGTGGCCATCGTAGACGGCCAACGGAATCTTCAGCGGATCGTAGCCGGGCCATAGATCCACCCCCGCGAGCATCCGGTGGAGATCGTCCTCGAGCTGGCGGATAGGGGAGGATGCCGGCGTCGTGGCTGCAGCCACGCCCACGCCCATCGTCGAGCGGGTTCCGAGGACCAGGAGGAGTGCCAGGACAGGGACCAGACCAAGGGCGGGAATGAGCGCGCGTGCGCGCCCGGGGAGCCCATCGTGCATCGGAGATCTCCTTGCGATGAAGTGCTCCTTCACGATCTCGACCGCCGGTGTTTCCGTCAAGCGCCGAGAGGAGGCGCACAGTGTATCATCCGGATGCCAGGGGCGGCGGACCGTTACCCGCCGTCCGCCGGGAAGGGGGCGTAGATCATGAAAGACGAATCGTCCGGGAAGAAGCGCCAGGGAAAGCACGAACGCCGTCACGACCGTGAAGGCGGCGCCCGGGCTCAGCGACCGCGCTCCGGAGGCGGTCATGACGAGCGAGGGGACCGTCGATCGGGCCCGCGCGAGGGCGGCCCGGCGGGACGCGGTCCGCGGAGCTTCAGGCCCAAGGGAGAGTTCCACGCACCGGGCGGCGGACGTCCGGGGGGGCGTCCGGGCGGTCGTCCGGGCGGTCGTCCCGGCGGTCCCAAGGGTGGCCCGCGCCCCCACGGCAAGCCGGGCGAACGCTCCGGTCACGGCGGGGAACGGCCGATCTTCCGCAAACCCGGGCCGCCGCGGTTCCGCGAACACCCGCCTCGGCCGCATCACGGTTCCCACGAGCGCGGTTCCATGGTTCACCTCGATCCCGATGTGGCCGCGGTCTTCCGTTCTCCCGAGGCGGTCAACCGGATCCTGCGGGCCATCATCAGCGCATTCCCCTCGGCGGGCGGGCCGGCTCGCGACCGCGGCTTCGGCGGTGGGCGCGAGTTCTCCTCCGGCTCGTCACGCGACTTCGCTCCCCGAGATCCGCGCGGCCGTGACTCCGCATCCGGCGGACCGCGGGACGACGAGTTCGAAGCCGGGGATCACCCGAGAGGGAAAGGCGGAACGGACAAAGAGGCGCGCCGGTCGCGGAGCGGCAAGCCGAGGCCCAAGAACAAGGCCGCCGCGCCCTCGGAGGAGACGGATGCCGGGATGATGGAAGGCGACGATGAACTCGAAGGGTTCGAGGACTTCGCGGCCGATCCCACCGGCTGGCTGGACGAGCACGACGAAGAGGACTGACACCCGGATCGCCGAAGAGATGCGCGTGGCCTGTGCGGTGGATGCCGTGCCCGGGACCGCCAGAGCGATCCTCACGGGGCTGATCGTCCTCATCCTGTCCATGGGAGGCCTGCCGGGTGCCGGGTCGATGCTGACGGCCCGGCCGGCCCGGGCGGAGGAGGCGAGGCCGTCCCGAACGATCACGTACCAGATCCTGTTCAACGGAGCGCCCGCCTCTGAAGAAGGACGCATCCTGGTCGAGACCTCGGGCGCTTCGGCCTTGGTGCGCCAGGTCCTGGACGGCCGACCCCTCGACAACGCCCCCGAAGAGGCCGGTTGGATCTGTTACGAGGATTCGACGACCTGGCAGACGGCGCGCTTCCGCGACGGGCGGAAGATCGCGGTGCGGACGCCCTTCCGGGATCTGCCCGCCCTCGAGATGACCGCCGATACGGCGACCGTCCTGGGACGCCTCTGCCGGAAGGCGACAACGACGATCCGCTCGAACACCCTCGAAGTGTGGTTCGCCCCCGGCACGGACGGGGCAGGTTCTCCCTCGCTGAGTCTCGTCGTGCCCGGCGGGTTGGTGCTCAAGGTCATTCGCAATGGCAACCACGAGATCCGCGCGGTGGACATGCGCGACTCAGGGGTTCTCGAAACCGTGGTGGACGACGCCGCCGCCGCGATGCGGGAAGGGGTTTGTGCGACCTCCGCTCGTGCGGGGTGGGAACTGGTGGATCCGCCGGTCTATCGCGCGCGGGTCAATGCCGCCTACGTTACGACGGTCGATGTTCTCACCGGGCAGATCCTCAACTACTCCGATTCGCTCTCCAGTGCGGTGGGGGAAGCTGGGGTCTTGCGGTTCGCGGGGGGGACGGTGGCTGTGCGCCGCGTCCGGCTTCCCGAGATTCCGCGAGATTGCGCAGTCTTCGCCGAGTTGACGCATCGATCCAATGGCGACGCCTACGACCGCACTGGTTCGGTCTTTCTGATCCCGGAAGAGCGGCCGGTCACTTTCCTTGCCGCGCTGCGTCGCGGGGTGGCGGCGGTCCCGGCGGTGACCGATCGGGGGGGAAGGTCGTACCAGGGGATCGCGCTGACGGACTCCTTTGTGCCGCCGCTGGAACTGATGCGGTTCATCACTCCGTTCGGAGTCGGGCACTACAACGAGCAGGTGCAGGTGGAGGGGATCGCCTGGGAAGACTCCGCCGTGTACAAGATGGATGTCACCGATCTTCGCGACCGGCTGCGCGGCCCGGTGTGGATCGGCGTATTCATCGGCAACTACGACCCCGGCGGCCACCACGTCAGTCTCCGGCTGCGCTATTACCCGAACAACCGCACCGTCGATCCGGCCGGCCCCGAAGCAACCGCCGATGAGCTCCGCCAGCGCCAGGCTGACCCCTCGGCGGCCGGTTCTTCCGTCCGACGCCCGACCGATCCCTCGGCCGCCGGTCCTTCCGGCGCCCCCGGGGACGGGGGAAGCTGGTCCCTGCCGCTGTTCAACACGGCCAACGTCCTCGAGATGGCCGGCCAGGAGTACGGACGCCTTTTCGCCACCGACACCCTGGCGGTCACCTTCGACGTGCCTCCGGGAGTCAGCGACTGCCGGCTGCGGTTCATCACCACCGGCCATGGTGGTTGGGAAGCGGGGGATGAGTTCAACCAGAAGATCAACCACATCTTCCTGGACGGCGTCGAGGTCGCGCGTCTCGTGCCGTGGCGGGAGGATTGCGCCACATTCCGGCGCTTGAACCCCGCCTCGGGGAATTTCTGGAACGAGCTTTCCTCGTCGGACTTCAGCCGCTCGGGCTGGTGCCCGGGCACGACCGTGAATCCGTTCCAGATTCCGCTGCCGCGGCTCACTCCTGGACGGCACGAGATTCGCGTGGCGATCGCGATGGGCGCCCCCGAGGGGGGGAGCTACAGTGCCTGGAACGTGTCCGGCGTGGTGCTGGGACGTTTCGCGTTCTGACTCCCGGCGAACTACTTGATCGGTCCCCGCAGACCCAGCTGATCAAGGACGAACGCGAAGTTGAACGCCATCTCCCTGTAGTAGTCATAGCGGCCCGAAGATCCCATGTGACCCGACATGTTCGTCTTCAGGAACAGCGGCGCATCGTTCGTCCGGGTGGCCCGCACCTTGGCGACCCACTTGGCCGGCTCCCAGTAGGGAACCCGCGGATCGTGCAGGCCGGCGGTCACCAGCATGGCCGGGTACGCTTGGGCCCGGATGTTCTGGTAGGGATCCCAGGAGAAGAAGCTTTCGAACTCCTCCTTGACGTTCGGATTGCCCCACTCCGTGTAGTGGAACTCTGTCCCGGGTAGCGTCGGATCGAGCATGTGGTGCAGTTCGTCCACCGCGGGGACCTCCGCGACCACTACCCGGAAGAGATCCGGCCTGGTGTTTGCCACGACGCCCATGAGCATGCCGCCGGCGCTCCCGCCGTTGACGGCCAGGCGGGCTGGATCGCAGTACTTCTCCCGGATCAGGAACTCGGTGCAGTCGATGAAGTCCTCGAACGTCTTCTTCTTCTGCAGGACCTTCCCGGAGTCATGCCAGGCCGGCCCCATTTCGTCGCCTCCACGGACGTGGGCGATGGCGAGGACGCAGCCCCGGTCGAGGAGGCTCAGGTTGAAGCTGCTGAAGGAGGCCGGGTAGCCCATGCCGTAGGCGCCGTAAGCGGTGAGATAGAGGGGGCGGTTCCCGTCCCTGCGGAAGAGATCCTGCCGGTAGACCAGCGAGATGGGGACCTGGGCGCCGTCGCGCGCCTCGGCCATCACGAACTCCGACTTGTAGCGGCCGGGGTCGTATCCTCCGAGCACCTCCTGCCTCTTCAGCAGCTCCAGCTCCCTGGTATCGAAGTGGTAGTCGTAGATGGAATTCGGGGTCACGAGAGAGGTGTACCGGATGCGGTACCGGTCGCTGGCGTACTCAGGATTGCCGCTGGCGTAGAAAGCGTAGGTTGGTTCGGGGAAGTCGACCTGGTGCTCCTTCCCTGATCGCAGGTCGATCACCCGCATGGTCTCGATGCCCCCGACCCGCTCGTGCACTGTCATCCAGTCCCGGAAGACGTCCACGCCGGTGATGTACACGTCCGGGCGGTGCCCGATGTACTCCTTCCACGACCCGGCCCCGGGATCGGAGACGGGCGCGCGTACGATCTTGAAGTTCTCGGCCTCGCCGGCGTTGGTCCGGATGAAGAACTCTCCCTCCCGGTCTTCCACGCTGTACTCGACGCCCTCCTCCCGCGGCTGGATGACGCGGAAGACGCCCTTCGGGTCATCCGAGCGGAGGAAGCTCCACTCCGTCGTTTCGGGGTTGCCGACGTAGAGGTAGATGAACTTCTTGCTGCGGGATCCCCGCAGGCCGAGCCCGAAGGCCAGGTTGTCTTCCTGGAAGAGCAGGACGTCGTCGGCCTGCCGGCCTCCGAGTTCGTGACGATAGACCTGGTAGGGGCTCTCCACCTCCTCGTCGACCACCCGCGAGTAGAAGAGCGTCTTGTTGTCGGCTGCCCAGACGATGCTCTGCACGGGGTAGACATCGTCGTCGAGGATTCGGTTCTCGCGAAGGTCCTTCACCCGAAGGAAATAGCGTTCGTTGCCGGCGGTGTCGGCGGAGAAGCAGAGGTAACGGTGATCGTGGCTGTAGGTGAGCGCGCCAACCTCGTAGAAACCGCGACCCTGGGCCAGCTCGTTCACGTCGAGGGTGACCTCCTCGGCAGCCTCCAGGGTCCCCTTCTTCCGGCAGAAGAGCGGGTAGTCCTTTCCTTCCTCGGTGCGCGAGTAGTAGTAGTAATCGCCGTCCTTGACCGGAACGCTGAGGTCGGTCTCCTTGATCCGCCCCTTGATCTCCTGGTAGAGCTGCTCCCGAAACTCCTCGGTGTCCTTCAGCGCGGCCTCGGTGTACGCGTTTTCGGCCTCGACGTAGGCGATGGTCTCGGGCTTGTCCCGGGGTACGTCCTTCATCCAGGCGTAGGGGTCCACCCAGCGGCGTCCGTGCATCTCGATCGTGTCGGGGAGTACGGGGGCTACCGGGGGCGCCATGGCAGCGGGATGGCTGCCGCCGCCCTGTTCCCCGGTTCCTGCCGGTTGGGCGCCGGCCGGCTGTGTCCGCAGAGCTGCCAAGATGGTCATCAGAACCGCCACTCGTGCGCAGGAAGACCTCATCGGCTGTCCCCTCCCTGATTGTTCGTCGCCGCCAATGCTCGGAACGGCGGGGCCGCCCCCCGCCACCCCGGGGCCGCAGCCCGCCGCCCCGGATGCGATCGGCGGGTCGAGGCCTGGACCGTCAGGTGACCTGGCAACTGGACGCATGGCCCGATGTCGGTAGGATCCATGCCCCCCCAACGTCGCGTCCGCGGCCGGCTTCCGGCCCGCGGCGTCAGGGCGTCTTCGATTGGCCCCCGGTCCCGGAACCGGCCGCCTTCTCCTTCTCGATCAGCTCCTGGACCTCAGCCGGCGGCTGGAAGACGTTCTCGGGCAGATCCACGTTGATCGCCAGGGTGTCGATGGTGACCTCCATGACCTGCAATCCCCGCATCAACGACTGCTTGACCCGGAAGGGGAGCATCAGCCCGCTGACCTCGCGATAATCCAGGGGGAAGATCTCCAGCGGGATGTCTCCCTGGTCGGTCTGGACGATGGAGGCTTGCTTGAGCAACAAGCCGCTCGAGCGGTCGAACCACAAGGTCTCGGCCTCGCACTTCTCGGGCGTTGCCAACACCTTCCAGGCCGGCACGCCGTTGACCGTGTCGGCGGCGTGCGTGTTGACCGAACGGTACCAGTCCTTCCAGTCCGTGTAGGACCCGGCCGCGGCTTCCTTCCTGGCACGCCAAAGGTCGCAGCCCTTCTTCAGCTTCGAGCCGGCCATGGAGGAGCGTTCCCAGTAGAACGTTCCGTCTCCGCCCTGTTCGATGTCGCCGAGGGCCGGAGAAGTGATCGACGCCCGGGTCCGTCCCGAGTCGGCGACCCAGGAGATGATCTCCGCGACGAGGCCCATGGCGGGGATCTCGAAACGCCCCTTCGACCACACTGTCCGTACGCGGTCCAACGCCTCACGGCCGCCCCGGGCTTCGTTCCACTTGTCCAGGATCTGATCCGCCTCGGGCAGAGCTTCGCTCGACGGCACGGCCGCAGCGTGTGCATCCGCCGTGCCCGCCGCAGGGTCTGCGGCGGCGACTGCGGGAGCGCCCGCCAGGCTCGAGAAGACGGCAAGTGCCAGAGCGGCGGTGCGGGCCAGGGCGCCCGGCGTTTTCATCATCTTCATCAGGTTGCCCCTCCAAGTGCCGGCCCGGACATGGTTCCGAGCACGGCCTGGTGTGGTGTCGGTCACTTCTGCATCTTTGCTCAGTGGCTGCTGTGGATCCACTGCACGGCCGCCGCCAGAGCTGGATCCTCGCCCCGGAGAAGCGCTTCCCGCGTGGGCGGCGCGAGCACGTCGGGAACAACCCCGCTGCCTTCGAGCACCGCGCCTCCCTCGGCCGTGTAGTTGGCGAAGGCATACTGGAAACCGTCGCCGTTGGGCAGCTTCACGATGGCCGAGGGCAGCGCCGCTCCTGCGGTGGCGGTTCCGAAGAGCCGTGCGCGTCCCAACCCTTGGAGCCCGCCCGCCAGGATTTCCGATGTCGAGGCGGAGAGGCCGTCGATCAGCACGGCCAGGGGGGCCGTGTACGTCCGGGCTCGCGGGTTGATCGTGAACTTGAACTCGGTTTCCCGGGTCTTCATGACGCCGAGCCGGCGGCCCTCTCCTTCCACGAACCAGCCCGCCATTCCCATGGCCATGGCGCCGAGGCCGCCCGGGTTGCCTCGCAGGTCCAGGATCACGCCGGGGGCATCGAGGTAGGACGACATCGCCTCGTTGAACGCCGACATGACTCCCGCCGGGTCGAAGAACATCGATACCCTGATGTATCCGATCTCGCCGGGCAGCCTCCTCGCTTCGATCTCGGCATACATCGGCGGCAGGTTGCCGAACTGCGTCTTCTTTCCCGGCGGCTCGATGAGCGGAAGGCGAAGCTCAACCTGGCGGTCGCGCTCGTCGAGGAAGGTTGCGGCCACCTCGCCGCCGATCGGGCCCCGGAGCCAGGAGATGACAGCCGAGGTGGCGAGCAGTTCGCGCGCGGTGCTTTCCTCGAACTCCTCCCATAGCTTTGGCAGAACGACTTCGGGCTTGTGATTGCGCGCCTGCAGGAGAATCCAACCCGGCCGTACCCCCACGCTTTCGGCGGGGCTTCCCGAAGCGACCCGGGTCACCACGGCGCGGCCGTCCAGGATTCGCAGATCCAGCCCGGTCACGCCCGCGCCGCTCGTCAGGATGTCGCTCGAGTCCTTGCCGCCATCCAAAGCGTCGCTCGCACCCTCGCCGTCGGCGCTCTCGGCGCCTTCCGGCGTCCTGTCGCTGTGGTCGACCGTCATTTCGCCGTAGACATCCGCGGGGATGATGCCGAAGTGGGACTGCCCGAGGGTGTCGAGCAGAGCCTGCATGACGGCACGGGATTCAGCCCGGGTGCGGGCCTGCTCGATGCGCGGGCGGAGCGTGTCTCGGATCGCCTCCCAGGACGGCCCATAGACCTCGGGGTCCCAATGGCGCTCGCGGACCGTTGTCCAGATCTGATCGAAGGAACGGACCTCGAGAGCCCGCTCCTCCGCGCTGAGCGGACGGCCCCGGGGCGCTGGCGAGCAGGCCACGACCAAACACGTCGCCAGGACGAACAGGAGCGGGACGAGCCCGACACCTCTGCCGGGATCAGGGGGCCGGTTTCTGGAACTCCGCATCGGAGACTCCCGTGTTGATAGCCAGGTTTTTCACCTTGAGGCTGAGGAAGGGTTCTCCCTCGATCAGCACGCTACGCGACCGCGGCCAAAGGATGTCACCCTCGGGCTGATAGTCGCCGAGCGTTTCCTGCCAGACGCCCGTGGTCCCGGTCAAGGGAGAGCGATCGCGGTACTCCATGCGGACGATGCGGTGACTTTCGCGGTCGAAGAAGATCTTCCAGCCTTCGACGGGAGCGCCCCGCACCAACACGACGTCAGCGGGCCGGCCATCGACCTCGGCGGGCTCGGACAGGGACTGCACCCGCCAGGTGTCGC
Source organism: Candidatus Eiseniibacteriota bacterium (assembly GCA_029569475.1). The sequence continues at coordinate 70,170 of JAKQSZ010000007.1, forward strand.
CCTCCGTCATTACCGTCAGGAGGTCACGGGCGCGCGCACGGGCCGCTTCCTGCAGGTCTTCCGGCTTCATGTCGGCGAGCCCCTGCATCCCCTTCTGCCACCCCTTGTCTCCACAGATGACGCTCGTTGCCGTTCCCATCGGCATGGCCTGATCGGAGCGTTCGCAGTCGGGCAGGCGCCGAGTCGACTTCAGGCTGAAGGGCATCTGCATTCCCTGAGCGGACAGACTGCCGTCTTCCTCCATGGTGATGTCCTTGATGGCCGCCCAGGCCGGGCCCCCGGTGGCCGCGGCCGCCGCCTTCAGCAGGTCACGTCCTCGTTCGTAGTCGGCGGGGGTTCCCTCGCCGATGGCGGCGCCGGCTGGTTCCGGGATGGAAATGTCGATCTCCTGCACAAGGCCGCGCGAATCGATCTGGGAGCGGACCACGTCTTCCTGCCCGACGAAAAGCTTCACAAACCGCGAAGGCTCGATGTAGCGGCGTGCCGCCTGGAGCACGTCCTCCGGCGTCACGCGCCGGATCTCCTCCTGGTACCTCTGTAGGAAGTCGCGCGGGTAACCGTAGAACTCGTAGGTGGCGAGGCGGTACAGCACTGCGCCCCTCGAGGACAGCGTGAAGACAAGCTGGTTGAGGATGGTGTCCCGCGCGTGTTCCAGCTCCGCCTCGGTCACGCCATCCGCCAGTATGCGCTCGATCTCACGTTCCATGTAGCCGGCGGCGGCGGCGGTGGAATCGGACTGCGTCATCGCGTAGACGAAGAAGGCCTCGGGGTGATGCATTCCCGTGCCGGCGAACGATCCGGTGGCGTAAGCCAGGCCGCGGCGGGTGCGGATCTCGTTCCAGATCCGGCTGGCCCAGCCTCCTCCCAGGATTTCGTTGAGGACCATGACCTCCGCGTGGTCGGGGTGGTCCATCCGCATCCCGAGGTGGCCCATGACCACCATGCTGTTGGTCATGTCCGCCTTCGGGGCCATGTACAGGCCCCGGGCGGCGACCTCCGCGACCTCCGGGTCAGGCGGCAGGGGAGTGGAGGACCTGCTCCAGTCGCCGAAGATCCGGTTGAGCAGTTTCTTGACCTTCCCCCGGTCAAAATCGCCGTAGAGCGTCATGATCATCCGGTCCGGATGGACGAACGACTTGTGAAAGGCGACGAGATCTTCGCGAGAGATGGCATCGATGGTGGCGTACTCGGTGTGCCTGGCATAGGGATGATCCGCGCCGAAGATCAGCTTGGGGAACTCGCGAAAGAGGATCGACATGGGCTCGTCGTTGCGCGAGGCGATGGCGGTGCGCTCCGACTTCTTCGCCAGCTCCAGCTTCTCTTCCGGAAAGGCCGGCCGGCGCAGGATGTCGGCCAGGATCGACAATCCCTCTTCCAGGTCCGAGCTCAGAGTTGACACATAGGCGGTGCCGTCGGTGGACCCGAAGAAGAGCTCCACGCTGGCGCCGAGGCTGGCGAGCCGCCGGTCGAGCTCATCGCCCGGGGTGTTCGTGGAACCGCCGGTTCTCATGACTTCGCCGGTGATCGCGGACAGGCCCACCTTCTCCCTGGGTTCGTAGATCGCCCCCGCTCGTAGGAGCACGCGCGCGTCCACCAGCGGGAAGTCATGGTCCTCCAGGAGATAGACCACGAGGCCGTTCTTCATGACGAAGCGTTCGGGTTCCGGGACCTGGATCTGGTTGAGCGGCGGAATCGTGATGCTGTCCGGGTCCACCCAGATTGCGTCGGCCGCCCGTGCCTCCGCGAGCCCCGCCACTCCGATCGGGAACGGTCTCAGTGGTGCTGGGTCGGTCGAGAAGAGGATGGCAAGGGAGAGCTCAACGGCGGTCAGAATCGTCCAGGCGGCCAACCCGCGAGCCAGCCGCGCCACGGCCTTGCCGCGGGATCGTCTGTTCATCTTCATCATCATCATCTCGCTCATCTCCTTGGCGCTCACGACGCCGGCTTGCGCAGCACGCCGATACAGCATTCCTGTGGGCGGAACGTATCCTGCGCCAGCGCCTTGATGTTCCCTGCGGTGACGCCGTCGACCTCGTCGAGGTAGCGGAAGAGCTTGCGCCAATCGCCCAGCTTGCCCTGGTGTTCCGCCAGCCTCTCGGCCAGCCCGCCGTTGCTGCGCAGGGCGCGGATGAACCCCGCCCGGGCTCGCCTCTTCACCTTGGCCAGCTCCTCCGGAGACGGTCCCTCGTCCTGGAAGCGTTGCAGCTCCTCCCGGATGACGGATTCGAGCTGCTCCGGGGTCGCATCCTTGGCCGCCACCGCCGTGACCATGATCAGATTGCGATACTTGTCGCCCGGGAAGCCCGCGGAGACGCTGACCTGTACCGCCAGCTTGTCTTTCTTGACGAGGCGCTCGTAGAGACGGCTGGAACGGCCGGATCCGAGGATGTCGCCCATGAGTTGGGCGGCGGCCCACTCCGGCTCGAGGGAGCTCGGGCAGGGATACCCCATCACGACCATGGGCTGGGCCTCATCCTCCACCGTGACCCGGATCTCCGCTTTGTGCTTCGGCTCCTGGGTCCGAACCGGCGGGGGCACCGTGCCCGTCCGCACTCCCGAAAAGTACTTCTCGGCGAGGCGGCGCACCTCCGCCACCTGTACGTCGCCCACGAGCGCGATCGTGATGTTGGGGGCGATGTAGTGCGTGTCAAAGAAGCGTTGGGCGTCCTCGCGGGTGAGCGACTTCAAATCGGAGGGAAAGCCGATCAAGCCGTTGCCGTAGGGATGCGCCAGGAAACAACTGCTCCACCACACTGTGAAGAGACGTCCCATCGGCGAGGACTCGCTGAACCGCCGCTCTTCCTGGACGACCTCGCGTTCGGTGTAGAACTCCCGCAACACGGGATTGGTCAGCCGATCCCCTTCGAGGCGGGCCCAGAGCTCCAGCCGGTTGGACGGGAAGCTGCTCTGGTAGACCGTCTGGTCCATCGAGGTGTAGGCGTTGACGTCGGGCGCGCCATTGCCTTCCAGGATGCGGCTGAACTCGTTGCTCTTCACCAACTCGCCGGCCGCCTGGCGCGCGTCGGCAAACTCCTTCTGCAGGACGGCCAGGCGGCTGCTGTCGGCTTCCTCGCCCCGGGCCGTCTCCCGGGCAATGGACTCCCAGGCCGCATCGATCCTCTCGAGGAGGGGGGCCTCCTTCTCGAAGTCGGTGGTGCCGACGGTGCGCGTGCCCTTGAACGCCATGTGCTCGAACATGTGCGCGATGCCCGTGATGCCGGCGGTTTCGTTGACGCCTCCGGCGTTGACGTAGGTCCGGTAGGAGAAGACCGGGGCGTCGTGGCGCTCGAGCACGATGAAGGTCAGACCGTTGGCCAGGCGAAACGACTGGACCTGGGACTCCTGGTCCTTGAACCCGGTGGCTCCGGCACTGCCCGCGAACCAGAGGCCGAGGCCGAGCGCGCAGAGGGAAAGGACGAAACAGGCCGACCGGATTCTTGCCGCCGGCGGGCTGCCGTGAATCATGGACACCTCCATGCATCGCGGAACGGGGATGCACATCGCGACCGTGGTATGAGTTGCCCGGAAGAGAAAACCGAGGAGCGGTTCCTGCCCGGATCACCGGGAGAGACTATCACAATCGCCGTGGCGCAAAGATAGGACGTCGCCGTCGGAATCCGTCAGCAGACATCCGTCAAACCGTCATCCGCCAACGGTCATACGCGAGGGGCCACCCCTCCTGATCACCTTCCGGCGGAGGGGCATTCCCCATTCATCTGCCAGCGGACGCCTCCGGGAGACATCCCCCATTCATCTTCCAGCGGACGCTTCCGGACCATCTCCTGGGGGACCGTCAATACTCCAGCAGCTCCAACGCCACCCGAGTGATCGCGTCGGCCGAGGGCAGGATCGAGTCCTCCAAGGGGGGGCTGTAGGCGTAGTGCGTGTCGGCCGTGGCCACCCGCCGGATGGGGGCATCCAGCAACTCGAAGGAGGAGTCCGCGATCCGGGCCGCGATCTCGGCCCCGAGACCGCAAAAGTACCGGTCCTCATGGACGACCATGATGCGGTTGGTCTTGCGCAGCGAGCTCAGGATCGTGTTCATGTCCAGAGGCTTGACCGTGCGCAGATCGATCAGCTCGGCCCGCAGGCCGTCCCGCTCGAGGCGGGACACGGCCTCGAGGCAGAGCTGAACCGTGGGGCCATAGGTCACGATGGTCAGATCGGTTCCTTCGCGGCGCACGATCGCCTCGCCGATGGGAACCGCGGGCGCCACGCCGCCGCGCAGGTGCGCCTTCTCCCGGCGGTAGAGGTACTTGTATTCGAGGTAGAGGACCGGATTCGGATCATGGATGGCCGAGCGAAGAAGTCCGCTCGCGTCGGCGGCGTTGGAGGGCGCCACGATCTTTATGCCCGGCGTGGTGAGGAAGAAGGCTTCCACGTTCTGCGAGTGGAAGAGCCCGCCCCGAACCCTCGCGCCGGCCGGGCAGCGCACGACCATGGGGACGCCGAACTGGCCTCCATGGCGGTAGCACATCGTCGCCGCGGTGTTGGCAAGCTGGTCGAAGCCGCAGGTGATGAAGTCGCCGAACTGCATCTCCGCGACCGGCCGCAAGCCCACCAGCGAGGCTCCGACGCTCCCGCCCACGATGAGGGATTCGGAGATCGGAGTGTCGATGATGCGGTCCTCGCCGAAGCGGTCCAGCAGGCCCTCGGTGACCCCGAAGGCGCCGCCGCCCATCCCGATGTCCTCGCCCAGGCACAGCACGCGCGGGTCGCGCTCCAGCTCATAGGCCAGGGTGCGGTTGATGGCGGTCAGGTAGTTCACCTCGACCAGTTCTCCCTCCGGTTCCGGAAGGAAAGGAGCCACCGGCAGCGGAGACTTCTCGGAGGCCCGGATGCCGGGAGCCCCGACGGTGCCGCCTTCCCCGGGGCCGAAGAAGACGGCCGAGGTCGCGACCGCCGGCTCGGGCATCGGACTCGACTCGGCGAAGGACACCGCTTCCTCGAGAACCGCCCGGATCTCGCCCCGCACCTCCTCGCCAAGTTTGGCGAGGTCGAGCCCTCGCTTCTCCAGGTAGAGCTCGTAGAGCTCGATCGGATCGCGCGCGCCCCATTCCACGACCTCGTCTGCCTGCCGGTAGCGGGCCGGGTCGTGCTCGCTGTGGCCTTTGATCCGGTAGGTGACGCACTCGATCAAGGTGGCGCCCTCTCCACGGCGCGCGCGTTCGATCGCCTTCTCCATGACCTCCAGGACACGGTGGAGGTCGTTGCCGTTCGTGCGCGCCCGCTTGATGCCGTAAGCGTCGGCCCGTTCCGCCACCGTCTCCACGGCCATCTGCAAACGGAGCGGGGTGGTGAAGGCGTACTGGTTGTTCTCGCAGATGTAGATCACAGGCAGCTTGTGGATGCCGGCGAAGTTGAGAGCCTCGTGGAAGTCTCCCCGGCTGGTGGAGCCTTCGCCGAAGAAGGCCACTGCCACCCGGTCCTCGCCGCGGGTCTTGAACCCGAGGGCCGCGCCGGTGGCCACGGGCAGCGTGGCGCCCAACATGCTGGTGGCGCCGACCACACCCTTGTCGATATCGCCGGTGTGCAGGAAGGAGTCCCGGCCGCCGGAGAGGCCGGTGGCGCGCGCCAGGATTTGGGCCATCAGCAGCCGGGGCTCGATCCCCCGCATCAGGAAGACGCCCATGTCGCGGTGGAGCGGAAAGACAATGTCGTCATGGCGCAGCGGATGGCAGGCCCCGACCACCACCGCCTCCTGGCCGACGCCGGAGTAGACGCCGCCCACGACCTTGTTCTGGCGGTGGAGAATCGAGACACGCTCGTCAAACAACCGGACCAGGCAGAGCTTCCGATAGAGCTCGCGATCCAGTTCCGCCCTGGCCTCCTGGTTCTTTCCCGGAGGTGCCGAGGACTTTTCCGCCACACGCTTGGCCACGTTGGGTCTCCCTTTGATTTGCCGGCCCGGTCGCTGGTGCGCCGGGTAGAAGTGGATTGGACGAGGGGCCCCGTCCGGCCGGCGGCCGCCGGGACCCCGCGATCGGTCATGCCGGGCAGTGTATCGCAGACTACCGCCGAACGGCTATCGCAGAAGGCCACGAGGTCCAATCACGGTCAACTCAGGTCAGGACTCCCGCTTGTTCACCGCCGCGATGAAAACGTCCAGCGTCACATCGTCGCCGAGCAGCGCTCCGCCGTTATCAAGAGCCCTGTTCCACGTGAGGCCGTAATCCTTGCGATCAATCGTCCCGGCGAGTTGGAAGCCCGCTCTGACGCCGCCGGACCCATCGGGGCCGCTTCCCAGGATGGTCACATCGAGGACGACGGGCTTCGTCACGCCATGCATGGTCAGGTCCCCGTGCATCTTGTATAGGTCGGCGCGATCCGTCTTCTCGATCCGCGTGCTGGTGAAGGTGATCGTCGGATGGTTGGCCACGTCGAAGAAGTCCGGCGATTGCAGATGACCGTCTCGCTTTGCGTTCCTGGTGTCGATGCTGGAGGCCTGGATAGTGATCGACGCCTTTGACTTCTCCGGCGCAGCCTCGTCGAAATCGACGACTCCCGAGAACTCGTTGAAGGTGCCCGACACCAGGGAAAACATGTGGCGGATCTGGAATCCCACCGACGAATGCGTGGCGTCAATGTCGTAAGCGGCCGCCTGCGCGGTTCCAGAGCCAGGTGAAGGGATGAGCAGTCCGACGGCCAGAAAGGCCACCAGCGCGAGCGAGAGGATGGTGGGCCGGTTCTGGACGACGGATCCCATGCGAGAGAGGGAACGGCTGCGCGAGAGGGAACAGGGCATCATGACGGCGCCTCCTGTTGGCCCTTTGGGCCTGTTTGTTGGAATGGGAATCGGCCGCCCGTGGCTCAGGCAGATGATGTATCGCGGCCGATGCTCTTTGGATGTGCCGGGGCCGTCGATCGGTTGGGTTCGCCTGTGGGTTCCGGGACCACTTGTCGCTTGGAGTCGCGCCGGTCGGTGTAACCCGTGCGGAGGGGCACTTGAAGGATCAAGCTGAAGATCAGGTCGAGCAACTCCTGCGACTCGTTGATCTTCAGTTCGATACCGGGGCGTCTGCGGCCGGTGCCGGGGCGATATCCCCTCACCCGGTCACGTCCGGCGAGCCGTTCATGGTGTTCGAGCAGATGCACCAGCAGCAAGGTCAGGAGGCTGGCGCCTGGGACGTCGCCCCCGGAGGCCGGCTCCGGGCCCAGCTTCCAGTAGCTTTCGGCCTGTGCCAGCACCGCCGCGGGATCCTCGTGCGCGATGGCCTGGCTGGCCTCCTGGATGGCCTTGCGGCAGACGGCCGCGTTGGGCGCGGGGGTTCCCGACATCCCGATGGGCTGCCCGGCCGAGTCGACCGGATAGGGAAGGTTGGCCACCGTCTTGAGGTCCACCTGGGCGAGCGGCCGGCCCGCCTCCGCCGACCAGATGCTGTAGGCCATCTGCATCGGCTTGCTCATGAGGATCCCGGCCAGCAGGATCGGCGGCACGTTGGCGCCATCCAGCACCCCGACCAGGTGGACGTTGTTGAAGCAGAAGAACCCCTCCCGGTCGAGCGCGGCGGTGAGGGAGTCGCCGGTCTGCCGGAGGAAGATCTTCGGCCGCCGGTATCGGGCGAGATCAAACCCGCTCTTGAAGAGCCGCGTGACCTCTTCCCGCTCCTCCGGGAGATAGACCCAGCCCCCGGCCCACCTCACCTGATAGGGCAGCACCTCGCTGCCGCTGTGAAGCGCCCGTTGCCACTTCTCCGTGGCCGTGTCATCCCGGTGGACCAGGCGCCCGCGGCGGTCCCGCAGCAGGAACTGCGCGCGGGGCTCCTCGGCTTGCACGGTGCGCTGTCCGTGGCGCGCGATCAGGCCTGAGTAGGTCCAGGCCACGTCCCGGATCCGCACCGGGGCGTTTTGGATGGTCGAGACGAAGGCGATCTCGCTCTCGTCCCGGAAGAGCGTCAGCAACGCCGGACCTGCCGGCGAGTACTGCATTGCCGGGACGGCGACCCGCGTTAACTCCACGAACGGCTTCCGTGCCTCCCCGCGTCCGCTCCCGCGGCCGCGCTCTCCGCCCCCGCGCCCCCGCTCTCCGCCGCGGGTGGCGGGACGGCGGAGCGTGCGGTTGCTCACCGATACCGGGGCAAGTTCGCTGCCTCCTTTCTTGCGCACCACGTAGTACGCGGTGTGCCCGGTGTTGACGCCCGACCAGACCAGACCTTCCAGCAGCCCAAGCTCCAGCAGGTCGCACTCGGTCTGCAGAAGGCGGCGGATGCGCGAGAGGTGGAATCCCGAGAGAAGCGTATCCGGGACCAGGTACGCATGCCGGCCTCCGGGGCGGCAGAGACGGATTGCCAGCTCGATGAAGAGCGGAAAGAGGCTCAGCTTGTACTGCGTGCCCGCCGGATAGAGGCGCTCGTAGTACCGCCGTTCCTCTTCGGGCGCGGCCACCCGGTCGCGCAGGCCGAAGCTGACCCAGGGCGGGTTGCCGATGACGAGGTCAAATCCGGACGGGTGCCGCTGCAACGAGCCCGGAAATCGGCGAGGCCAGTTGAACCCGGGAGAGAAGGAACTCGGCTCGATCTGCAGGGCATTGCCGATCTGGATCTGTGTCCCCAGGAAATACGGGAAGCTCCGTCCGAAGAGGGCGTCCAGCACGGCACCACAGTCGCGCGTGCCGGCACCCGCGCCAGTTCCCGCACCCGTGCCCGGGCCAGTCCCTGCACCCGTGCCCGGGCCAGTACCTGCGCCTGTTCCCGCGCCCGCTCGCCTCCCTGCAACGGCCCCCGTTCCCGTACTCGCTCCCGAGCCATCTGCTTCCGCGGCGGAATCCCCGCCCGAGATCCAGGCGGCTGCCCAGAAGCTCAGATTCCACGCGGCGATCCGGGCCGCGCGGGGATCAAGATCCACCCCATGGAGACGGTTCAGGCCGCGCAGCTTTTGCGGGTCGCGCGGCCTTGCGCCGTTCGGGCCGGTGTCCTGGCAGAGGCGCGGGGCGGCTGCAACGAGGAACTGGCCTCCTCCACAGGAAGGGTCGAGCACGTGGAAGTCCTCGCCCGCCTCCTCGGGCTGCCAGGCGACCCGGATGATCTCCTCGGCCAGATCGGCCGGTGTGTGCACGCTGCCGGCGGATCGGGCGCCCCCCGCGTCGGGCCGAAAGCTGCGCCTTCCTCGGGGGCCTTGGATCAGACGGAAGCGAAGCGCGTGGGAGAGCACCAGTCCTGCGAGATCACCGGTGGGGCGTGGAGCATGGAGGAAGTACACCCGGCGGATGACCTCGCGGACCCGCGCCGGGGCTAGGCCGCTTTCCGCAGCGATGGCCCGGATCCGGCCCAGTCCGTCGGCGTAGGCCTGCTCACGACTCGGCGCCGGCTGGGCGCGCATCCAGATCGGGTCCTCCACGAGAGGCGCGTGCTCCCACTCCGCGAGCGCACGCAACGGCGGATCGCCCCCGAGGCCGACCCGACGCCGGCGCCGTTCGCGCAGCGGCGATGCGACCAGGCCGAGCGCCTCCATCCGCACCAGGAGCGCCAGTTCCAGGACCAGCTCATGGGCCCGCTCGCCCTCGGCCCCCTCGTCCCCGGATGGGCTGGCCGGAGCAGCGTCGCCCCACAGCGATAGCTCCAGTTGGGGGCTCTCGACAGTTGGAGGCGGGGCGCCCGTGGCGAGCAGGAGGACCCGTCGCAACCGGTCGAGAGAGGCAGGCGAGGTCATCTCCCGCTCCGTTTGTCCACCGACGCTCCAACACCCGCAAGGGGCTCTGTCAGAAGTCTCAAACCGTTGTCATTCATTGACTTGAAAGCCTATATGGAACGGGTCTTCCGCGGTCTGCCCACAACTTGTCAACAGAGTTGTCCTTCGGCGTCTATCGTAGGGCGTTCGATGGCTGCGTTCCCCGAGGCCGCGTGGCGGTCCATCTCCCCAGCCAGGCCCGCGCCGGGCCACTACCGGACCAATGGCAAGGAGCCCCGGAACACCCCATCGGCCCCCTCCATCCGGAGGAACAGCAGCCGCGAGAAGACCCTGCGGCCGTACCGGTCGCGGCCATCCCAGGAGAGCGACCTCGCTCCGGCCGGCCACCTGAGGCCCCTGACTTCGCGACCGCCGGGATCGTAGATGGTCAGTGTTCCCGCGTCGACCGCTGAAGCGCCGGGCGGAAGGTAGAAGGTGACCTCCCCCTGTCCGTCCCATGGAGTGGGTCGAACGATCACCTGACGTTTCGCCCTCGGAGGAGTCGGTCCATCGAAGCCGATGGCGATGGGATCGCTCCAGATGAGCCACACGCCCGCGTCGGAGGGACCAGCCCGCGTGGCAAACGGACGGGCGCGCCGGGCGGTGACGTCGTCATGCGCGTGACCGGTTTTCTCCCGAGCAGCTTCCTGGAGAACGGGTTGCTCCAGGGCAGCTTCCTGGAGAGTGGCTTCCTTTGGAGCACCGTGCGGGTAACTGGATTCCTCCATAGCAGCATCGTGGAGACTGGTTTCTTCCAAGGCGGCTTCCTGGAGCATCTCTTCCGACCTGGCGTAACGGACTCCGTACTGCGCATAGTCGGCCTGCCCCGGAGCATCCACCATGGATTGGAACTCCTCGTATCCGCCCCGACTCTGGAGGAGGAGATCGAGACGAGGCCGTGAGGCATCCCCCCAGGTACGGCGGAGGATCTGGTACGGCCACGATCCTGCGGGCAGCCGCCAGTTCACGCGCACCGAGTCCGGGCCTTCCCGGAAGGCTTCGATCGCCGCTTGCACGACGGGCGTGTAGAACGGCCCAGGCGCTACTGTGGAGTCCGCCTGGATGCGCCACCGTCCCGCGGGCAGGCCGGACATCCTGCCGGTGCCCGGCAGGCGCACCCGCCGGAAGGCGAACGCACCGTCTTCGGCGGAGATGGCATGCGCGGTCACGCGTGTGTCGAGTTCCACCGCGCGCAAGCGGGCGCCCGGCACGGGCTCACCGGACGCGGCATCCCGCAGCGTTCCGGTGATGGCGCCCGAGCGCTTGGGATCGAACCAGGTGGACACCGTGTCTCCTCCGGCGATCGACACCGGCAGAGCCTCGTGCTCTCGATCTCGCCGGGGGTGGTACTGCGCGCAGAGAGGTCCGTCGGCGATGAACGCAATCTTGTACACGCCCGGGGGAATGCACGTTACCAGAAAGCGCTCCGGCCCCTGAACGGGGACTTCCAGCGTATCGGTATCGTTGTACACACGCACCACGGCCGAGCTGACGCCACTGAAGTCGGCGAGCACATCCCCTGAGACGACTCCGGCCGCCGGAGGCGGGATCTGGCAGTCACTCACGGGCGTGCCGGAGAAATCGATTCCCCAGGCCGTCTCGTTTTCCACGACCGGAACCGGCCGTGCTTGCTCGATCTGCCTCGTGTTGGGGTAGTAGAAGTCCAGGGCCGGAACATACACAAGATAGGCACCCGCGGGGAGAGCCGGGATCACGTAGAACCCGTAGGTATAGGTTTCGGTCCGATAGACACGACCGGTCTCCAGGTTGGTCGCTTCCACCGTCGCTCCGACCAGGCCGGTGCCATCGGAGCTCCGACGCACGACCCCCCGGATCTCCCCTCCGGGATCGAGAGACAGGTTCAAACCCGTTCGCCGTTCCCCGGCCCCCACCTCTGCCCATTCCGCGTCCTGAGCCCGGCGGGCACCGCCAAGGTATTCCTCCGCATGAAGCCCGTCGCGCGGATCGACGTGGATCGTGTATAAGCCGGCCGCCAGGCCGCCGAAGAGGAACGAACCGTCCGGACCGGTGCGAGCAGACCACTGTCTCCCTTCCGAGGACAGGGCGAAGACCTCCAGGTCGCCGACCGGCCCTCCTCCCGCCGCTTCGTCGACCGAACCTTCCAGGATCGACGCCGCGGGCAGAGCCACGTCGGGAAGCGCCGTGACCTGGCCCTCCGTGACCGTGATCCTGGCTGCCTCCATCGAGTCGCGGGTGCCGGGATGGTACAGGGCGAGGACGCCGACCTCCCGCGAGAGGGGGTCGTCCGTCGCGTACCGGACGATGGCCTCTCCAGCCGGAACCCCGGATACCCGGAATCTCCCGTCAGGTTCGCTGCGAGCCAGCACGCGGATGCTGCCGCGAGTCACCCGGACCAGGACGCCTCCCCGCGGTTCGACGCCGCCCTCCGCCCCGAAGATGCGGCCTTCGATCGTCCCGCCGCCCTCGGCCAGGGAGAACAAGAGCGGTCCAGCGGAGTCGCCCGCCGCGAGCTGGACGATCGACGCCAGGGCCGAGTCGGTGACGCCGGGCAGGAAAAGCGCCGGGTAGAGCCGTGGATCCTCGAAGACCTCACTTTCCTGGGCGATGGCATTGCCCCACGCGCCCAGGATGGCGCACAGGACGAGGCAGATCTTGAAGCGCAGTATGGCCCGGTTCAGCGCCACAGCCGATGCGAGTCGCGCTGCGCACGGCCTGGCGCCTGGCGCGACCCACAGCCTGGCGCCCGGCGCGACCCACAGCGTGGCGCCCCGCGCGGCGCAGAGTCTGGCGCCCCGCATCATGTTCCTCTTGAGGAGCAGGCGGAACGCGGTCGACCGCTGATATCCTGGTTGCCGGCCTGGGACGCCGGCGCCGTCCTGGTTCATTGGATGCCGCCAGGAATTCCCGGCCGCGTCGGGCTCTGGTTGTGGATGCCGCCAGCGGTTCGCGACGGCGTCGGGCTCTGGTTGTCCCCGCGATGTTCCGCTCGCACGATCGTGTGGATCCCGCCGCGGACATAGAAGTCCCCTTCGACGCTCATCCACCTGGGCTGGCAGGCCGCGACCAGGTCGTCGAGGATGCGGTTGGTGACCGCCTCGTGGAAGTGCCCCTCGTCGCGGAACGACCAGAAGTAGAGCTTGAGCGCCTTGAGCTCGAGGCAGAGCTGATCAGGCACATATCGAATCCGGATCGTGGCGAAGTCAGGCTGGCCGGTACGCGGGCAGAGACAGGTGAACTCCGGCGCTTCGAAGGAGATCTCGTAATCCCGGCCCGGCCGGGGGTTGCTGAAGGTTTCGAGTTCGCGTCTCGGTTCGCTCGGCATGTATCCTCCCGGGTCCTTCCGGCCGCCGGCCCACCTGGGGAGCGGTGGCGGTCTGGCGGGTCCCTCATCCCGTGCACCCGCCAGGTGAGGAACCCGGCCGGCCAGCCGCCCTGACCCTGGCTTGATGCTGACCGGGCCGGACCGGCGTTGACCCCTGCGTTCGTTTCGTGGATCTTACCCGGAACAGGCCGTAACGGAAACTGGAGGAGGATCGAGGATGGCGCGCACCTACAAGAAGATCGAGATCGTGGGGACATCGGAAAAGGGGTTCGAGGACGCTGTTCAGAACGCCATTGCCCAGGCGCGCAAGACCCTGGAAGGGCTCTCCTGGTTCGAAGTCTCGGAGCTTCGCGGAAATCTGCAGGGGCCCACGATGGTCTACCAGGTCACGCTGAAAGTCGGATTCGAGGTCAAGCCGGACTGATCTGGCTCCGGCGGCCCCGCGTCCCAGCGCGTGTTGGTTGAAGCTTTCCGGTGAAAACGTGCGTCCGGTGCAGCCCTCGTCCGGTGAAGGGCGCGTTCCGTGAAGCTCGCGCCCGGTGACACGCGCGCCCGGACACGTGTCTGGGGTGAAGCGCGTCTGGTGAGGCGCGTCCGGAAGAAGCCTTTGCCATGACGCAGGCAGGACGATCCGGCTACCTCTTGAGCAGCCGGACCGAGCCCGAGAAGCTGCTCAGTTCGATGGTTGCTTCCCCCGAACCGAGCGTCAGTTCCAGAGCTTTCGACAGGCGCCGGCTGCCGCCCTCGACGGCGCCTGGGAAGTCGCTTTCGATGGACCCGGAGAAGCTGCTGGCCTCGATCTCGGCCGAGGCGTCGCCGGGGAGCTCGAACTCGACTGAGCCGCTGTGGGAGGAGACTTCGCACCGGGCGCGGGGAGCAAGATCGCCGCGAAAGACGACCGACCCTGACACCGACGAGATTTCCAGGTCGGAGTAGATGCCCGCATCGATGCGCACGGAACCGCTCACGCTGTTCGCGCTCAAGTCGGTGGCGGCTGGCATCGATTTGGCCCGGGCGGCGTGAGGGAGTACCTCGAGACTGCCGCTGACCGTTCCGGCCTCGATGCGCTCGCTGACGCCGTGAATCCGGACCGAGCCGCTCACGGATTGTGCCCGCATGCGGCGAGGTTCGTCGCGCAGGTCGATATTGCCGCTAACGGTTTCCGCCGTGACTCCACCCGTGACTCCCGCGATCTCGAGGTCCGCGCTGACCAGCCGCACCTCCACGTCGCTTCCGCGAGGCACCTCCACCGTCAGCTTCACGTCGGCTTCGGAGCCGAACCGCCTGGAGGAGTTGGGGTGTTTGAGGTGGACGATCGTCCGTCGGCCTTCCGTCGTGAAATCGAGTTTGATCCTTTCGTCCAACGTGCCGTGGACCCGGACCTCGTTGCCGCCGCCTCCCGTCACATGGAACTCTCCCGAGATCCCCTGCACTTCCACGGTGCCATCGCCGGGGGCGGGCCGTTTTTCATCCACGGTCCGAACGGCGGCCCGGCCCGCAGCGGGGAGGCAGACCCCCAGCACGACGAGCCCGGCCAGCCAACGATATCGGCGCGAAGTAACTCTGTTGTACAACATCGTGAGGTCCTCCTCTGGTCTCTTCTTCGGTCTCCGCGTTGTCGGCGGGGCCGGGACTGGATCGTTCCGGTCAAACCTGATGTACAAGCCGGGCAGCCCAGCGCAGCAGATCCAGCTGCTTCTGGTAGACCAGCAAGAGCGATCGTTGCAGCCGCTCGTTCGCCGGGTCGGACTCCAGCGCGGCGCGCGACTCCCGGATGGCCTGGTCCAGGAGATCGAGATCCTGCCGGAAACTCGGCGGGAGCTCCGGGGAAGCCGCGGGATCGTCCGGCTCGAGGGCTGACTGGATCTCCTGCCGGGCCTTGTTCGCTTCGTCGGCCAGCGTGGCGAGTCCCGCCGCGCGCGGCGACGCCTTCTCGGCCGCGGGCACCGTCTCGGGAGTGGTCCGCTCGGACAGTTCGCCCTGCCGCAGGCTGAGGGCCAGCGCCAGGATGGCCACCCCCGCCGCGGCCGCCATTGCCCATGGCACGCGGGCGGGAGGGGCCGAGGCCGGACGTCGCCCGAAGGAAAGAAGACGGCCGAGCCGGATCGGGCGCCGCGCACCTTCCAGCTCCGTGTTGCCGTAATGGGTGGCCGGGGGGGCCGTCGGCGTGCTCCCGATCACCGGGCCGCTTCTCGTGCCGAGGGCTTCCGTGGTATCCGGCTTCCTCCCGGCAGACGCTGGGGTCTTGATCGCCGGCGTCCCCGGGATGGCCGCCCCCTCCAGGCCGGGCGACACGGGCCGGCCGCCGGTTTCGATGCGGCTCCGGATGGCTGGCCAGAGGTCCTCCGCGGGAGGTGCGACGCTCTCCCGGAGCGCGGCCGCGTCATCGAGGTAGGCTCCGATCCGGCCGAGCGCCTCCCGGCATGCGGCGCACCCCGCGAGGTGCTCTTCGATTCGCTTCATCTCCTGGCCGCCCAGGGCGCCATCCACGTAGTCGTCGAGTTGTTCGAGGATTTCCCGGTGATTCATGGCTCCAACACCTTTCTCAGCCGGCGCCGGGCGCGATGCAGCTGGGCCTTGCTGGTGCCTTCGCTGATGGACAGCGCCTCGGCAATCTCCTGGTGGCGCAGGCCCTCGATGTCGTGGAGGACCAGGACCGCGCGGGCTCCCTCGGGGAGCGCGGCGATGGCCTCTTCCAGACGCCGGGTGTTCAGCCGGCGGGTGGTCTGGCGGAGGCCGCTATTGGGGAGCGTCTCTGCTTCCGGCAGCTCGTCCATGGGAATCAGCCACGCCGCGCGCCGGGATTCGGAGCGCAGCCGGTCGGTGACCAGGTTCACGGTCAGCCGATGCAGCCAGGTGGTGAAGGCGCTCTCCTCCCGGAACGTCGGGAGTTTCTCCCAGAGCCGCACGAAGACATCCTGCGTGAGCTCCTGGGCGCGGGTGCCATCGGAGACCAGGCGGAGGCAGAGCGCGTGGACGCGTCCCGCGCATGCCCGGTAGACCTGTTCGAAGGCCGGCAGGTCGCCCGCCCGCGCGAGGCGGACCCAGGCTTCGAGATCCGCTCCGTTGGTGATATCCCTGGTCGTCGTGGCCATGGTGCTTCAACCCCTCCATGCTGCGGTTGGACGCCGGCGGGGACCGGAAGGTTTACCACCATCTTTCTCTCGGCGCGTTCTCCGGCCCGCGGAGCTCGCCATTGCCTCGCTGCGCCTGACCGTCTGCGCCCGCTCCACCCGGGGCCCGACGGCCGCGCCGCCGCCGTCCGGCCCGTCCTGGCAGCGGCCTCACGACCGGGAGGGATAGCAACCTTTCTTGGCGTCCTCGATCAGCTTGCGCACCTCGGGCGAAAAGTCCCGCTCCAGCATCCACTCCAGGTACTCGGGGTCCGCTTCGGCCACCGAGCGCAAGGTCCGTCCCCGGCGGGTCCCGAAGTTGAAGGTGACCTCGCCATTGCGCCAGGTGAACCGGCGTTCGGGATCCAGGAAGCGCGGGTCCACGCTGGGGAAGAGCTCGGCCAGGGCGGCGACGTCGTTGGGAAGCTCCGGATAGCGAACGATCTGGGCTCGCAGGACGGCCAGGGCGGCCCGGGCGTCGGCCAGCGCGCCGTGCGCCCCCTCGAGTGGATGGCCGCAATAGAAGCGATAGGCCGCGCCGAGATTTCTCGGCTCCATCTTGTGAAAGATGACCTGTGCATCCAGGACGCGCGCCTGCGAGATGTCCCATGGTTGGCCAGCCCTCTGGAACTCAAGGCGAAGCAGCGGGAGATCAAAGCGCAGGAGATTGAAGCCGGCCAGGTCGGCGTTTTCCATCCATCGGGCCAGGTCCGCAGCCAGGCGCCGGAAGGGCGGCGCGAACTCGACCATGTCGTTGGTGATTCCGTGAACCGCGACTGCTTCCTCGGGAATCGGCATCCCGGGATTCACCAGGGACTCGAACTCCTCGGCCGCGCCGTTTGGGTGCAGTCGGACGAGGGCGATCTGAACGACCCGATCAACCGACGGATCGGCCCCGGTCGTCTCCGTATCGAGACAGACGAGATCGCGCTGGAGACGCAGCGGATCCCCGATCCTTCCTGAGTCCATCGTTCCTCCTTGCATTCGACATGCAGCATCTCGTATTCCATAGGGCTGCTCAAGTCCCACCGACCGACCGGGCGGGGTCGAGGGATGGCTGGGTCCGCGGCCGCGGGTCCACGCGAAGACAGGATTTCCTGAGGCGGAGGTACCCCAATTGATCGATAGCACTCGTCTGAGACTGCCCGGCGCGGCCGGCCTGTTCGCCCTGGCCTTGCTCGTTCTGGCCTTGCTCGCCGTGGCTGCGCTCCCCGCGCTGGCCATTCCTCGTTACGCCGCCCGCTACCAGCAGGACTGCGGCCTGTGTCATGTCAATCCGACCGGTGGCGGACAGCGCACCGCCTACGCCGTGCAGTATCTGGTCCCGGCGGAGATGGCCGCCCGTTCGTACACGCCCGAACAGCTCGCGGCCCTCGAGCCGCAGATCAGCAAGAACGTCAGCATCGGGCTCGATCTCCGCACGATTCACCACTACGCGGACCGCGAGGAGATCCCTTTCGACAACTTCCTCCAGATGCAGGCTTCGATGTATCTGACGGTGCAGTTGGACGCACGACTGCTTGCTTGTATCAATCGCGGGATGTCACAGACTACCGAAGCGTACGGGATCGGTTACATGCTGCCCTTCCATGGGTATGTCAAGGTCGGCCGGTTCGTGCCCGCGTACGGCTGGCGCTTTGCCGACCACACCATGTTCGTGCGGCAGCGTCCGCTTGGACAGGGGAGGGGCATCGCGGACCTGGGCGGCGCTCCGTCACCGAGCACCGACGTCGGAATGGAGATCGGGGCCTTTCCGGGCCGGTTCTCCGTGACCGCCTCGGTGATCAACGGCAACCTCGGAGCCACGTTCGACGACAACGAGCGCCCCGGCTATGCCGCGCAGGCGCTCTATCGGTTCACCCGGGGTTCCGTCGGATTCGGCCTGGGAGGTTCGGTCTGGCGTAATCACGAGGAGCTGGGCCGCCGGACGGCCGCCGGACCGATGGGGTACGCGAAGCTCGGGCGCTTGACCTGGGTCGGTGAGGTCGACTGGTCCCGCCTGCGCCTCTCCGAGCCGGAGGAAGCCGCCGGTCTGGAGAAGACGTGGACAGTTTCGCACGAGGTCGGTTGGCTCATCCGGCGCGGCCTGGAACTGCGGGCCACCCATGACTTCCACGACCCCGACCTCGACGTGAAGAACGGATCACGTTCGCGCTACGGGATTGGCCTGGAGACGATGCCGTGGCCCTTCGTGGTCGTCGAAGGCAAGGTCGACTTTCACGACGTGGACGCCCCGGACAGCGAGGATGGGGCGCAACCGCGGGATTACACGCAAGCGCAGGTCCAGGTGCATCTCTTCTACTGATCCTCCATGGATCTTCCATTTTCTTCCGTGGATTTTCCATTGGCGGACCTTGGATCCATCCTTCTATCCATGGCGATGGCCGGGCGGGAGAGCTCATGAAACAAGCAAACCGAGCGAGACGACGTGACACGGCGGACATCCGGACGGGCCAGGCTTGTCTTCCGGGGGCCGGGTCGCAGCGGAGAGACCGGCAACGCGCGATCCGGACGGCCATCGAGGCGTTGATCCTCGCGCTTGTCCTGACGGCAGCCGTGGCGCCCGCCGCGCCTGCCGCGGAGTTTGCCATCCGGCCGGGCGGGTCGAACATGGTGCGGTTCCTCTCCAAAGCCCCGTTGGAGTCCGTGGAGGGAAAGACGAGCGCCGTCACGGGAAGAGTGGTCGTGGATCCCGAACACCTGGCCGATTCGGTGACCGTGCAGGTAGAGGTCGACCTCGCCAGCCTGGACACCGGCATCGATCTCCGCAACCAGCACATGCGGGACAACCACCTCGAGACGGCCAAGTTTCCGACGGCGGTCTTCGAAGGGGGGCGCGTCCGGGACGCCACGGCGACGCGCCTGCTTCCGGGGGAGAAGGTGACCTTCAACCTCGATGGGCAGTTCACCGTCCACGGGGTGACCCGGCCGATCACCGCCGCGGTCGAGGTCGTAGCGATCCCCGATCCGACCGCGGAGGCCGCGCAGTCGGCCGCCCTCCCCGCGATCGGCGAGTTGAAGGTGACAGCGCGCTTCGAGGTGAAGCTGTCGGATCATCAGATCACGCGCCCCCAGTTCCTCGTCATGCGTCTCGACGAGGTCCAGCGCATCACGGTGGAACTCCGCGCGATGCCCCCCGGTCGCTGAACGGATCCAACCCGGCCGCGCCCAGGACCGCCGGCGGCGTCACATCCTACCCGG
The DNA here is from genome assembly GCA_029569475.1 of Candidatus Eiseniibacteriota bacterium. The sequence goes on from JAKQSZ010000007.1 coordinate 89,454, forward strand.
TGGTCAGCGTGGCGGTGAAGAACTCGGTGTCGATCGGGTGCGCTGCCACACCGCCGGCTCGCTTTCCGTGCGCCGCGATGCGCTGTACCCCTCGACCGCGAAGTTCGGCCAGCACGTCCAGCGCGGGAGTCAGGTCCATTGTCCCATCGCGAAATGACTGAGACGACCGCAGTCAGGGAGAGAGCCGCGCGCTTCCGGAGTATGCTCGGTTCATGGAACTGAAGCGGATTCATGATCACCTCTGGGAGATTCCAAAGAGCGGCGGCATGCGCGTGCCCGGACGCGTCTACGCCGATCGCGAGCTCCTGGAACAGGTAAGGGAAGAAGGCGGCCTCCAGCAGGTCATGAACGTGGCCCACCTGCCCGGGATCGTGGGCTACTCGATGGCCATGCCCGACATCCATTGGGGATATGGCTTTCCCATCGGGGGTGTGGCCGCGACCGACCCGGATGAGGGGGGCGTGGTCTCCCCCGGGGGCGTGGGCTACGACATCAACTGCGGTGTCCGCCTCTGCTCCACGCGATTGGTGGAAGAGGACGTCCGGCCCCGAATCGATCGCGTGATTACGCGCCTCTTCCAGAAGATTCCGTGCGGCGTGGGGTCCACCGGTGGAATCGGGCGCGTTTCCTCCGAGGATCTCGATCGGGTCATGACCCAGGGAGCAGCCTGGGCCGTCGAGCGCGGCTACGGTCAGCCCGAGCACCTGGAGTCGACCGAGGACGGCGGCGTGATGAGAGAGGCGGATCCGTCCCGCATCAGCGTTCGCGCCCGCGAGCGAGGTCTGGAGCAGATCGGCACCCTCGGGTCCGGGAACCACTTCGCTGAACTGGGCGTGGTCGATGAGGTGCTCGACGCAGAGGCGGCCGGTGAGTTCGACCTGATCCAGGGTGGGATCACCCTCCTCATCCACACCGGCTCGAGGGGCTTTGGCTACCAGGTCTGCGACGATTGCCTGAAGGTGATGGCTCGCGCGGTGCGCACCCATGGAATCCAGCTTCCCGACCGGCAGCTTGCCTGCGCTCCGGTCCGCTCCGCCGAGGGGGAGGCCTATCTCGCGGCCATGGCGTGCGCCGCGAACTTCGCCTGGGCCAACCGGCAGGCCATCCTCGGACTGGCCGAGCAGGCGCTGCTCGAGTCGCTCGGAATCTCCCCCCGCGATCTGGGGCTGCGGCTGATCTACGACGTCTGTCACAACATCGCCAAGCTGGAGGACCACTCCGTCTCCGGCCGGTCGCGGAAGCTGTGCGTCCATCGCAAGGGAGCCACCCGCGCGCATGTGCCGCGCGGGCGGCCCAGCCCGTGGAAGTCGGGGCAGCCCGTCATCGTCCCCGGCGACATGGGAACACGCTCCTATCTCTGCGTGGGGACCGACCGTTCCCTGGAGGAGACCTTCGGCAGTTCCTGTCACGGTGCCGGCCGCGTTCTTTCCCGCACGGCAGCCCGCAAGAAGTTCGGCAGCCGCGACCTCATCGGCGAGCTGAAGGACGACGGCATCACCGTGATGGCCCGAGGACGCGGTACCGTCGCCGAGGAGATGCGTGGGGCATACAAGGATGTCTCTCGCGTGGTCGAGGTCATGGAAAAGGCGGGCATCTCCCGCCGAGTGGCGCGGCTGCGGCCGATCGGGGTGATCAAGGGATGAAGATGGATCCGCGGCGGACCGCGGCGACAGGTGTCTCGCAGATGGCGACCGCGCGTGCCAGGCAGATGGCGATCGCGCGTGCCTTGGGGATGGCGACCGCGCGTGCCTCCCTGGGGATTCGGGCCGTCACGCTGCTCGTGGCTGGAGCGTTCTGGCTGCCAGCGCTGCTCCAGTGCGGATGTGGCCGCGCTCCCCGCCCTGCGGAGATGCCGCCTCGGAGCTCCGATCACGTGCGCCTGTCCCTGACCGCCGGTTCCGGCCCGGATGGGGCGTCGAGCTACGTCGGGGTCCGATTCGACATCGAGCCGGGATGGCACCTGTACAGCCTCCTGCACAACGATTCCGGCCTTCCGCCCGAAATCCGGCTCACCCCGCCTCCGGGTTTCTCGATCGGTCCGGCTCTATGGCCGGCGCCGCGACGGCACGTGGCGGAGGGTGACATCCTCGATCACGTCTTCGAGGACACTCTCGTCGTGCTGTACAAGGTGACGCCGAAGGCGGGATCGAACACGTCGGGCGGACGCGCCCAAGGCGCCGAAGCCGGGTCTGCAGACCGCTGGCATGTGGATGCCGATTGGCTCGTGTGCAAGGACGCCTGTCTGCCCGGGGGCGCGGAGGCCGAAGCCAGATTTTCTCTCGAGGCCTGGGCCGGCAGCCGGGATGACACGCCGCCCCTGGCGAAGGAGACTTTCCGGCGCCTGCCGCACCCGGGGCTTCCGGACGGCGCCATGGTGAAGGAACTGCCGGTCCCAGGTGGGCCGGCGCCCGCCCACGAGGCGGAGCGCGTGTGGCTCGTGCGCGTGCCGGGCGCGCGCGCTCTGGCGTTCATGCCGGACACCGCCTGCGCCTTGTTGGCTCATCCGATCGCGGATGCGGCGGCGGCGGCTGACTCGTTGCGCTTGAGGGTGCGAAACCAGGAGAGGGTTCCCGGTGTTATCATCGCGGGTCTTTCCGGCATTCTCGAGGTCACGAACGAAGCCGGAACTCGCTGGTATCAACTCCCGCCCACCGGAACCGATACAGGAAAGGAACCTCAATGACCTTGCGTCTTCCCATTCGTCAGGCCGCGCCGCATGCCGGATCCATCATGGCCTTTGGGCTCACGGCCTTGCTGTCGATCCTCCCCCTCCAGGCCGGACACGCCCACGGCGATCACAGTCACGACCACGACGCCGGTCATGCCAAGGCGACGGCCGCTCCCGCTTCTTCACCCGCGGGAGGGACCGCCGTGGTGGGCCAGAAAGCTCCGGAGTTCACCCTCAAGGACCTGGACGGCAAGGAACACAGCCTCGCGGGCTACCTGGCCCAGGGCAAGACGGTCGTGCTGGAGTGGTTCAACCCGGACTGCCCGTTTGTGAAGCGCCATCACGAGCAGACCAAGCTGATGAAGAAGACTTCCAAGAACTTCGGCGGCGAGGTCGTCTGGCTGGCGATCAACTCCGGCGCGCCGGGCCTGCAGGGCGCCGGGCACGAACGGAACGTCCGAGCGAAGAAGGAGTACGGGATCAACTACCCCATCCTGTTGGATGAAGCGGGCACGGTCGGCCGGGCGTATGGCGCCAAGACCACCCCGCACATGTTCGTCATCCGCAAGGATGGCGTCCTCGTCTACGCCGGCGCGATCGACGACGACAAGGCCGGCAAGAATCCACAGGCGGTCAACTACGTGGAGCAGGCCCTCAGCGCCTGCAAGTCCGGCAAGCAGGTCGAGCCGGCCTCCACCGAGTCCTACGGCTGTTCGGTCAAGTACGCCAGCAAGAGCATGTAATCAGCCAGCTCCACAGCGGGGGTAGCGGAGAACCTGTCCGGCGGCCGCCGGAGGCGTGGCTGCCGCCGGAGGCCCTCGCCCCGGACTCCTCCAGGGCCGCGCCGGGCGATCCCGCTGCTCCCGTCATGCGCGGCCCGCTGGTCTCGACGTCCGGCAGCCATCGAAGCCCGCGCTGATCATCCGCGTGCGGCGCAAGATCATCCACACTACGGACGGGGTCTTCGGAGACAGCGGCGATCCTGGGACGGCTACGGACTATAATGTCCGTATGCCTGACAAGCGGCTCGATACCCATCACAAGGCGCTTGGGATCAACCAGGATCCCGCCCGTTACGGCACCTTTGCCGAGATCGGCGCCGGCCAGGAAACGGCGCGCTGGTTCTTCCACGTCGGGGGCGCCTCCGCCACCGTGGCCAAGACGATGTCGGCTTATGACATGGCCGTCAGCGACGCGGTGTATGGCCCCGTCCAGCGGTATGTCAGCCGGCAGCGTCTCCAGTCGATGCTCGACTACGAGTACGAGCTGCTCCGCACCCGGCTGGAAGCGACCCGGGGCGGGCGAACGGCCTTCTTTGTCTTCGCCGACACCGTCACCACGGGAGCGCAGGGACGTTCGCGAAGCGGTCACGGCTGGCTGGGCATCCGCTATCAGCCCTGGCCCGGGGCGGAGCCCTGCCAGATCATCATCCATGCGCGCATGTGGGATTCCCTCCATCTCCGTCAGCGGGAGGCGCTGGGGATCCTCGGGGTCAACCTGATCCACGCCGCGTTCTATCTCGGTGAGCGTTCCCACGAGATCGTGAGCGTCCTGATGGACGACCTGACCCGCGACCGCATGGAAGTCGACATGATCGAGTTTTCGGGGCCGCTCTTCGCGGGGATCGACAACCGGCTGATCAGCCTGGATCTGGTCCAGAAGCGACTCACCAACGCGGTTGTCTTCCCCAGCGCCGGGGGGGTGGTCGAGCCGTCCGAGCTGCTCTACCAGAAGCCGGTGCTGATCGAGCGCGGCCGGTTCCGGCCCGTCACCCGGATCTCGCTCGACCTGCTGGAAGCGGCGCGAAGACAGATGCGGGAGGAGCAGGGACGAGAGGCCTCCGAGCCGGTGTCGCTGATGGAGCTGACCCTCCGCTCCCTGTCAGCGGGCGGCGAGGTGATCGATCACCGGGACTTCCTCGCGCGCGTGGATACCCTGCGTATTCTCGGGCGGACGGTCATGGTCTCGAACTACTCCCGCTACCACACCATGGTCGGTTATCTCCGGCGTTACACGGCGCGGCGTGTGGCGCTGGTCCTGGGAGTGCCCACCTTGAGCCAGGTGCTCGATGAGAAGCACTACCAGGACGTGGACGGGGGATTGCTGGAGGCGCTCGGCCGGATCTTTCAAGGCGACGTGCGCCTCTATATCTATCCCTGGCGGAATCCCGCCACCGGCGAACTGGTGACCGCCGACAACTTCGATGCGGGGCCACGGCATCGCCATCTCTACGCGCACCTGCGCAGCAATGACTTCATCATTCCCTTGTGCGGTTTCCATCTCGGGGACCAGCCGGTCCTGCCGGGCGAGGTGTTGCGATGGATCCAGCAGGGGAATCCCGCCTGGGAGTCCGCGGTTCCCGAGCCGGTGGTCGCGGAGATCAAGAGCAAGCGGCTATTCGGGTATCCGGGAGATGCCGGGAACGAATCGGCCTGACCGGTGCTCCTGCGCGGCCAGCGGGACCCGACCAGCTCCCTCCCACAGGCGGCTGGCCATCAGGGCAGAAGGATGACGCGAAAAGCGATCGCCCGTTCCGCGCCTCCTCGGGCGGCCTCCCGGGCCAGCAGGCGCCCAAAGTACACTCCGGCCGGACAGCGGCGTCCGTCACGATCCAACGGACTCCATGCGACCTCGTGAGGCCCGGCGGGAAACGGCCGTGCCGTTGGCGCATCCCCGACCAGGCGGCCTGCGGCGTCGTGGACGGACAAGGCGACCACGGCGGGCGAGCTCAGAAGGAATCGCAAGGTGGCGCCGAGGGCCGACGGGTTGGGGGCTGGCGTCGCGAGCAGGGTCAGGAAGGCCCCTGAATGGGAGAGCCCGGGCGCGGCCGACACGCCCGACTCGGTGATCGTGATCCTCTGGTCGGCCGCGAGCCCGGGCGGAAGTTCCTGCACGATGCCGCCGGGCCAGTAGACCCGCAGCGTGTCCACCGTGGCGGCCAGGCCCAGACCGAAGTGGGCCGTCGCGGCGCTCTGACCCATGAGCCCGTTCTCGGCGCCGATCTCGCGGATCTGGGTCTGTCCTCCCGCCGTCACGAGGACGCGGGCCCCGATTCCCCGGGAGTTCGAGGCGGCCCCGCGCAGATCGACCTCGAGCCAATGATTGTCCGATCCGCCGCGATTGCGGAAGAGCTTGTTCCAGTTCGTTTCGTTGGCGACGAACAGATCGAGGTTGCCGTCGCCGTCGTAGTCCGCCCAGCCAAAGCAAACGCCCAGGCCCATGTCGTCGACGGGGTAGGAGGCCAGGTCGGTGAACATCCCTCCGCCGTCGTTGCGGAAGAGCCGGTTGCGGGCGCCGCGGCAGACGAGGTAGATGTCGAGATCGCCGTCGTTGTCGAAGTCTCCCCAGGAGGCGCAGCGTCCGGGCCCGGCCGAGGACAACACCTCGCTCTCCACCTCGCTGAAGGAAGCCCCGTCGTTGCGATAGAGCATGGCGCGCCCGGAGGAGGAGACGACCAGAAGATCGAGATCGCGGTCGTTGTCGAAGTCTCCCCAGCAGGCCGACGCGCTCAGACTTCCGCCCCCCAGCGGAGGAGCCGTGACATCCACGAAAAGGCTGTCGTCGTTACGCAGGAGCCTGTTCGAGCCGCTGCCCACCCCGGCGACGTAGAGATCGGGATCGCCGTCGCTGTCATAGTCGCCCCAGGCCGTGTCGCGGGAGTTGACCGAGTCCTGCGGCACCAGGTGCGTGATGTCGGTCCATCCCGCCTCGCCATCGTTGCGCAGGAAGATGTCCGGCTCCAACCCCGAGCGGGTGAGGTAGACGTCCAGGTCGCCGTCGCGGTCGAAGTCGATCCAGCCGGCTTCCTGCTGGTCGCCCCCCGCCGCAAGCGGCGCGGGGGTATCGTCGACGAAGACGCCCGACCCGAGATTGCGGAAGAGGCGGTTCTCCGAGCGCCGGTTCACCGCGTAGAGGTCGAGCAGGCCATCCTGATCGACGTCAGCCCACGCCGCCGAGATCCCGTCCCGGGGGTCGGCCAGCGGCGGGCCCGAGACGTCGGTGAAGGTCCCGTCGCCGCCGTTGCGGAAGAGGCGGTCGGCTGAATCGGGCGAGGCCAGGAAGAGATCGGGGAGCTGGTCGCCATCGAAATCTCCCCAGGAGACCGCCTGCGGGCCGGGGGCGCGAAGGGCGAAGGTCGAACGGTCGTCCCAGGCCGGGGACGGCAGGTTGGGCGTGCAGCTTCCATGCTGGAAGAGCGCGTAGATCCCGCAGGCGGAGGTGAACACGCCGGTGGCGTCGTGCCCCACCCCGGGGATCACGTAGAACTGGTGCCGCGCGATGATGCCTGCGCCGAAGATCGCGCGAAGATAGCCGCGGTAGAGCAAACCCCGCTGCAGGCGGTGCTCGCCCTGGAGCATGGCCGCGCAGTTCCGCTCCAGGTACCGCTGGTTCGGGTCGATGTCTTTGCCGCCGAGAAGATACTGCACGAGGCGGCTGGAGTAGCGCTGGCGGAGCGTTTCCGCTCCCTGGTTCATGTACTCGTTGGGATCCCGCAGGCCGTACTTGTACAAGTCGTAGTCCGGACAGCGGCTGATCTCCTCGGGAGGGGGAACGGCGTAGAAGTTGTTGAGGCCCGGTGTCCACCGGGTCTCGTCGAGGTAGAGATAGCACGAGGGGTTGGCCACCACGAAGCGGAGGGTGATGCCGAACTGGTCGCGCAGCTCCTCGACCAGCGGGGTGCCGGCGGCGTAACGGTTGACGAACTGGCCCCCCGCCGAGTGACCGGCCACCACGATCGTGGAGAGCCCGGGGCTCCTCCGGGCCAGACGATGGATCATCGAGTCGAGGACCGCAAAAGAACTGAGCGCGGCCGGCCGCGGGTGATCCAGGGTGCTGTGCGAGGAGTCCCCCTGGCGCCAGCCCATGTATTTCCAGAACAGGAACGTGTCAGGCAGGGTATCCGCGGCCACGTCGGCCTCGGTGAGGAACTGCGGGGCGATGAGGTAGGCGGTCGAGTCGGCCCCTGGCACCTCCTGGGACGCCTCCAGCACGGCTTGCAGGTAGTCGCGGGCGTTGCGCAATGTGCCGTGGATGGAGAAGACGGCCCGGGTTGCCGCGGGGTGTTCTTCCTCCAACAGCGCGGGAGAGAAGTAGGGAACGGCGAACGGTTGGCCGCTGACCTGCATGACGAAGGTGGTGTCGCTGATCTCCCGTTGCACGTCGCTGGTGTCGGCGTCATCCGCGAGAGGGAATCCGCGGGTGAGGTCCCAGCCAGGCGTCCAGTAACCCGACGGCGCGTCCAAGCCTGGTGTCGCATCGTCCGGTGGCTGGGCAAGGCTCGGCGCCCCGGCGTCGAGCGGCGGGTCTTCGGTGCCCGCTCCCGCCGTCGTGCCGAGGGCGGAGATGGCCAGGAGTCCCGCCAGCAAACCCCCGGCGGCCGCCTTCCGGTGGGGCCGAGACAAGAAACGCCCGATGAGGGACGAGGCGCGCGCCTCAGGGATGGTGCGCGATTCAGGGGGAATGCGCGATTCAGACATAGCGTCACGATTATAGCAGGAGCGGGACCGGAGCTGACAGGACGGCGATTGGAGAATCGCGGGTCAGCGGGCAGGATCGCGGCGCACGGAGAGCGAGCCGGCCGTCAAAGGCCGAGCCAGCTCGAGATGATGTTCCGCTGCATCTCCGAGGTTCCCGAGTAGATCGTGCTTCCCACCGAGTCGCGCACGGCGCGCTCCACCTGGTACTCCGTGGTGAAGCCGTAGCCGCCGTGGATCTGGACGGCGTCCAGGGAAGACTGGACCAGCGACTCGCTCACGAAAAGCTTGGCGATGGAGGCGTCCAACGAGGCGCTTCGGGCCCGGTTCAGGCGCCAGGCCGCGCGGTAGACCAGCAGGCGCGCCGCCTCCACCCGCACCTTCATGTCGGCGACCCGGTTGGAGATGGCGGGGAACTTCGCGATCGGCTTGCCGAACTGCTGGCGGGTGCGCGCGTACTCGATCGACTTCTCCAGCAACCGGTCCATGTTGCCCACGTGGTAGGCGAAGAGGCAGGTGCGCTCCCAGTCCATCGAGTGCGTGAAGAGCGACGACCCGCCGCCTTCTCCGCCCAGGACCGCGTCCTCCGGCACCCGGACGTCCTCCAGGATGATCTCCCCCAATGGCGAGGTGCGCAGGCCCATCTTCTCGATCTTGTGGCCGAGCTGCAGGCCGGGGGTGTCGCGCTCGACGAGGAACGCCGTAACCCCGCCGTGGTAGCCCTTCTCCGGGTCGGTCATCGCGAAGAGGACGAGCACGTCGGCGATGGGGCCGTTGCTGATGAACATCTTGGTGCCGTTCAGCCGATAGCCCGAGCCTTCCTTGACGGCGCGGGTGGTCATGGCGAACGCGTCCGAGCCGGTGTTGGGCTCCGTCATGGCGTTGCCCGCGATGATGTCCCCCTGGCACATCCCGGGGAGGTACTTCCGCTTCTGTTCGGGCGTGCCGAACTTCGCGAGCGGGACCGCGCAGGGAAGCATGTGGGCGCACAGCGCGAAGACCAGGCCGGAGTCCTCACAGGCGTAGCCGAGCGCTTCCAGGGCCAGCGCCGTCCCGAGCGCATCCAGGCCGAGGCCGCCGTACTCCTCCGGAATCGGCAGCCCGGGCAGCCGCATGTCGCCGCACTTCTTCCAGAGGTCGCGCGAGAACAGCTGCTCGCGGTCGCGCTCGATCATGCCGGCATTGAGCTCCTTGCGCGCGAACTGGATGATCGCCTCGCGGAGAGCCTTTTGTTCATCGCTGATGGAGAAGTCCATCGGGTCGTCTCCCTTCTGGGCTGCCGCCTCGCGGCAGGCCGTACGTCGGCTCGATCGCCGGCTGGTTCGGGGCGCGTAAGGACGGCGGTCAGGGCATGGTACGGAGTGTCTGGTAGTCCGTCTTGTCGGTCGATGTCTTGGGCAGGGACTCCAGCGCGACAAACTCGTCGGGGACCATGTAGCCGATCAGGTTCTCGCCGCAGAACTGCTTCAGCCGGATGATCGAGACCTTGCCGGAGCGGAAGGCGAGGAAGGCGCGGATCTTCACGCCGCTCTCCTCGTCGGGGACCGCGATCACCGCCGCCTCCTTCACCTCGGGGTGACGGTAGAGGGCCGCCTCGATCTCTCCGAGTTCGATGCGGAATCCGCGCTTCTTCACCATGCGGTCGCGCCGTCCGGCGAAGAGGAAGTCGCCCGACCCGTCGAGAGTCACGACGTCGCCGGTGTGGTACCAGGAAGCGCCGCGGGCGTCGGTCGTGAGCACCGCTTCAGTCAAACCGGGCGCCCCCCAGTATCCCCGCATCACCCCAGGGCCCGAGATCCAGAGCTCGCCCGCCTGCCCGGGCGCCGCGTCCTGTCCGTCCTCATCGACCACGCGCGCGCGGTAGTGCGGACAGGTCCGGCCGATCGGATAGGGCTCGAGGCGGTCGTCCGGGATCCGCGCCGGCACCTCGAAGAACGTACAGACGTTGGTTTCCGTCGGGCCGTAGAGGTTGAAGTACCGGGGCTGGGGCCACAGCTTGCGGAGGGCGCGCAGGTGGCGGATCGGGAAGACCTCTCCGGCAAAGTGGACGATCCGCAGCCGGCTGTAGTCGTACCGCTCCAGGTGGCCGAACTGCGTCAGGAGGCTCAGCACGGACGGGGTCGAGTACCAGCAGGTGATGCCCGTCTCGGAGATGAGACGGGCCAGCGTCACCGGATCCTTCCCGGCCGTCTCGCTGATCAGCACGAGGGTTGCGCCCTGCCTCAGCGGGACATAGATGTCCAGCACCGAGAGGTCGAAGTGAAACGGCGCATGTGAGGAGAACCTGTCCTCGTCCCGCGGCTCGAAAGCATCGCCGCACCACTCGACGAAGCACAGGGCGTTGCGGTGAGAGATCATGACCCCCTTGGGCCGTCCGGTGGAGCCCGAGGTGTAGAGGATGTAGGCCAGGTCGTCTTGGTCCGGAACCACGGTGGAGCTGGGCGGGGCCGGATCCTCGGCCTGGAGCCGGTCCAGGAGGCGCGCCAGGGGCCACGCGGGAGACTGTGACGCCGCGGCCGCTTGATCCAGCGGCGCAAGGCGTGCACCGGCGGGCGGAGTGGCCTCTTCCGGGGCGGGCGGGGTGCGCTCGACGGCCAGCAGGGCCACGTCCTCGCCCCAGCCTTCCCAGGCCTGGACGATGGCGTCCGTGCTGGCGCTTTCCACGATCACGGCGCGGACCTGACAGTCCCGCAGGATGTAGGCGTTGCGCTCGGGCGGCGCCGAGGCGTCGACCGGAACGTGCGCCGCGCCGCACTTCATGATCCCGAAGATGGCGGCCACCGCATCGATCGACTTGCGCAGGCAGATGCCCACCCGGTCGCCCGGCCGGACCCCGGCGTGCCGTAACCGGTCGCGCATCCGGTCGCTCAGAGCGTCCAGGCCCGCGTAGGTGATAGCCCCGACCCCCGGGTCCTCGACCGCGGTGTGTCCTGGCCGCCGGCGCGCGCTGGCTTCCAGATAGCCGTGGAGCGAAGCAGCGCGTCCATCCGGCCGCTCCGCCGCGCGCACGCAGGTTGCTTCCATTCCGTTCCAGCCTTCCATTCTGGTCACGCCCTCCTGATGGGGCACGTTTTGCGGTCGGGTCACGCCCTCGTGATGGGCACGCCCTGCGGACGGGTCACGCCCCCGTGATGGGGCACGTTTTGCGGACGGGTCACGCCTTCTTGGACTCCACGAACGATGCGATCTGGTCGATCGTGTTGAGGTTCCCCGCCCCGACCTCGTGGGCGGCGAACTCGAACCCGAAGGTCTCCTCCAGATAGGCCACGAGCTTGAGGGTGGCGAGCGAGTCGAGGATGCGGCCGCTGATGAGCGGGAGATCGTCGGTGAGCTGCTCAGGATCCTCGCCGGGGAGGAACTCCTTGAGGATGTACTCCCTGACCCGGGTCTTGATGGTGTTGTCCGACATCGGTCCTCCTTAGAGCGTTCTGGTTCTGGCGGATGGCATCGTAAAGACGGGCCGCCACCAGCCTGTGCCCCTCCGGGTTGGGATGGTCGTCCCAGGGGGCCAGGTGCAGCGACTCCGCGGGGCGGCCGTCATAGACCCCGCTCAGATCCAGGGTCAGCAGTCCCGACGTTCGGGCCAGATCGAGGATGGCGGCCGCATCCAGGTCATAGTCGTGCTTGGACAGAATCGGCAGGAAGACGGCGACGCCCGCGACGCCGCGTTCCTGGCAGCGGGCCGCGATCTCGTGGTACGTCCACGAGAGCAACTCGGCCTTGTGCTCAGCGAGGACGCGCCTGCCGGTCGCCTCCGGGGTTCCGGGGGTGACGCCATGGCGAGCCGCGAAGGCGACAGCGCCTTCGTAGGGGACCGGGACCTTCGCATCCATCAGCTTGCAGAGCCGCTCGACCGCCAGGTGCGCGTCCAGCGGATGAATCACGTAGAAGACGGACGCGGGGGAGAAGTCGAAGACCTTGCTTTCGAGCTCGGCCAGCACGTCCAGCGCGCTGTACCCCTCCACCGCGAAGTTCAGGATCTCGTAGGAGCCGTGCGGCTCGCCCCGGGCCTCGCGATTCAGCCGTTCCTCCAGCAGCGACTCGAAATTCTCCTCCAGAAGCACGCCGCTGCCGAAGGTGTGGGAGGCGCCGACCAAAGCGATGCGGTAGGTGCCGGGCGCGGGGGTCTTCTCGTAGTCCCGGTCCCGCATCCCCCAACGGTTGATCGTGACCAGCGTGCCGCGATGGCGCGCCTGCGCCTGGGGGACCAGTTCGAGGTAAGGCAAGCCTTCCCGCAGCCGGCTGAGTTCCGGGCGGAAGCGGATCGAGCCCCAATCCGCCGGACGCTCCATGTACACCTTCATCAGCTCGGGATTGTCCCAGCCCACGTCGTTGAGCTGTTCGTAGTAGTCCCGCTGGCGGCGCGCCTTGTCCCGGTCATTGAGGGCGGAAGACTTCACGCCCTTGATCACTGCCGCGGTCTCGGGCTCGAGGCGGGTGTAGAAGGATGGGGCGGCGACCGCCAGGAGCACGGCGACGGTGGCGCCGTTGCGTCCGACATCCTTCCAGAAGTGGAGGGGTCGCGCCGGACGTCGCTGGTAGAAGATCGAAATGGCCACGTAAGCCGCCACGCCGGCGGCCAGGGCCGGGATCAGCCAGAGATCCGCCGCCGTGGCCGTACCGAGGACGCCGAACAGAGAGGCCCAGTCGACCACCGACTCCGAGATCCAGAGCGACCAGAGGACGCAGATGGTCGCGAAGACGCCGAGCGACTTCAGCCCCGTCACCGCCATGCTGGAGAACGGGATCTTCGCCGCGCCCAGCTTGCGCCGCGCCGGCTTGACCGTCTCGCGGACGACCCCGATCGCGACCAGCACGGCCAGAACGGTCCAGAAGAGGGTGTCGCTCCACGTCAGCAGGAAGGAGCCGCGGATCCAGAACCACTGGTAGGAGTGCAGGAACCAGGTGGCGAAGAAGACCCAGAAGGTCCCGAGCACCAGAGCCCGGAGATTGCCCAGCCGGCGGAGCTTGAAGAAGGCGGGGTAGTAGAAGACCTTCATCATGAAGTCCTTCCAGTAGATATTGATCCGCCTCCAGAAGTCCGTGAAGCTCGTGCTGAGGTAGAACAGGTGGTGCGTCTCCGGCAGGTTGAATCCGAAGAGATGCAACATGCCGATCACCATGTGAAAGAGGCCGGAGACCTGCAGGTAGAGCAGGAAGGGCCACAGCAGGTACCGCAGGAGCTGCGGCACGTCCGTCACCGCGGTCGAGTCGATGGGCAGGTGCTGGTAGACCAGACGATACAAGATGAGCTGGATGCCGCCGCGCAGGATCCAGGAAATGCCCGTCTGGTAGATCGCGTGCCGGTCCTTCTGGTCGTAGTGCGAGCGGCAGAAGCTCTGGTAGTCGACCACGGGGAAGAGCGGGAAACAGACATTGGGGATCATGAAGAAATAGGACACCGCGTGGGAGAACGAGGCGGGAGCGTTGCGGTGGCGGAGGTCGTAGACGTAGATGATCAACCGGAGCATGAACATCGAGCCGAGCACCGGCCAGATCGCCGACGACCAGGGGAATGCCAGCGATCCGCTCCTTTGCAGGGCGAGAGCCAGGACGGCGGCGGCCAGGAGTCCGAGGCGGGCGGCGAAGGGAACAGGCAGATGGCACAACCCGATCAGGGCCAGACCCAGGCCGATCAGCCACGCGCCCTGGGCCAGTCCGAAGATGACGAAGACCGAGCCGAGCGAAAGCGCGGCGAAGGCATGCAACCGCAGGCGCTGCGGCAGGAAGTAGTGGAACATGAACCCGGCCCACGTCAGCAGCGCGAGCTTCTGGAAGGCCAGACCCTCGATCTGGTACCAGCGCGTGGTCACGTAGAAGACCAGGATCAGCTGCAGGCTCAGCGCCAGGAAACGGGGGATCGAGATCTGCGTCGACGTGGCCGAGGTCGTCGTGGAAGTGCTCAAGCTCATGGTCGTCCTTGCATTGGATTGGTTCCGGGACCCCGGCGCGGCAAACAAGTTGGGAAGCACGCCCGTTGCCGGTGCAGCCGGATCAGCCTTGACTAAGTGGATCATGAGACTCTATCACCTCAGCAAGACGACGGCAAGCAAACGATGATCTTTTACAGGTGAACAGACGTTCATTATTGGATAGTTGCACCATCTCGTTTCAATTGCCGGGGCGCAACGCTGTTGGCCCGTGTTGGCGCCGGCGCCGGTGGGAGGCGAGTCACCCGCGTGAGCGCCCGTCGCTGTTGTGATAGACTTCTCTCCCAATTCACCATTTGTGACGAATAGGGTCATGTCCGAGCATCGGAATTGGGACGGGCAACCAGAACTCTCGGGCAGGCCGGCAGCCAAAGGCGGTCGAAATGAATCCGGACGAACAACTGGACATCCTGCTTCGCGGGGCGCTTTTCGCGGATGAGGTGGAAGGCGCCGAGGGAGCCCCGCCGGGGGAAGAGGTCCAAGGGAACGCCGCCGCCGGCGCCAGATCGCTCTCCGATGTTCAGGGCATCTCGCCGACGGATCTGGCGGCAGCCTCCCCGGTGGCCGCGCGTACCCTGCGCGAGCAGATGACCTTCGAACTGCGCGAACGCCTCAGGGAGGGGCGTCCGCTGCGCGTCTACCTGGGAGTCGACCCGACGTCGACCAGCCTCCACATCGGTCATCTCGTGCCGGTGCAGAAGCTGCGAGTCTTCCAGCAACTCGGCCACCAGGTGATCTTCCTCATCGGCGACTACACCGGTTTGATCGGCGATCCGACCGGCCAGAAGAGCGAGCGCAAGCGCTTCACCCACGAGCAGCTCCGCAGCCTGGCGCAGGACTATCAGCGGCAGGCCTTCCGGATCCTGGACCCGGAGAAGACCGAGGTCCGCTACAACGGAGAATGGCTTTCCAGGCTCTCCTTCGCCGACCTCGTGGAGATCGCGGCCATCTTCCCGTTGAAGTGGGTCGTCAGCCGCCGGGACTTCCAGGACCGTCTCGCCCGCGGCGAGTCGCTGCGCCTGCACGAGACCCTGTACTGCCTCATGCAGGGCTATGACGCCTATGCCCTGGACTGCGACGTGCAGATCGGAGGCTACGACCAGTACCTGAACATGCTGGCCGGACGGTGGATCCAGGAGCACTTCGGCAAGAAGCCCCACATCATCTGGACCTTCCCCCTCCTGATGGGGACCGACGGGCGGAAAATGTCGAAGTCCTACGGCAACTCCATCAACGTGCTGGACACGGCGGAGGACATGTATGGCAAGACCATGCGGATCTCCGACGCGCTCATCCCGAGCTATATCGACCTGGCCACCGACCTCGTCCCCGCCGAGGCGGATGCTTTGAAGGACCGGCTGGCCGCGCCCGGCGTCAATCCCATGGACGTGAAGAAGGAGGTGGCCGCCAACCTCGTTCGACAGTACTTCAGCGCCGCCGAGGCCGTCGCGGCCGCCGAGCGCTTCCGGGCTACCATCCAGGACAAGGAGGTCCCGGACGACGTGCCCGAGATCCCCATCCCCGAGGAACTTCGGGGTCGGAGGATCCCGTGGCCCGATCTGCTGGTGGCTCTGCCGGTGGACGGCCGGCCGCTGGTCGCGAGCAAGGGAGAGATGCGGAGGCTGATGGCCCAGGGAGGCTTCTACGTCGAGCAGGAGCAGGTGCGGGACGCCGCCGCGGCCTATGAGCCGCGCGCGGCAACATTGATACGGCTGGGCAAGCGCCGCTACGCCAGATTGATCCAGGCGCCCTGACGCGGGCCGCGCGCTGCTCCGGGCCACGGGCGCGCCCTGACGCCGGCTCGGTTCTACTCCGCGCTACAGGCGATGGGACCGGGGACCGATCCAGGGAGTATGCGGACGAGACGAGGGCCGGCCGAATCGACGGTCCCGGGGACCCACTTCCTGGCCCGGCAGGCAATTCTTGACGATGCTGACCGGACCTTCGGCTACGAGTTGCTCTTTCGTAACAGCCTGGACAACTTCTTCCCCGGCGCCGACGCGGACTCTGCTTCCTCGCGCGTGATCTCCGACAGCTTCCTGGTGTGGGGCATCGAGGAGCTGACCGGAGGAAGCCGCGCGTTCATCAACTTCTCGCAATCGCTCATCGAGACACGGCGCCCTCTTCTGCTGCCGCGGGAACGAATCGTCATCGAACTGCTGGAGTCCGTCCGGCCCGTTCCCGAGGTGGTTGCGGCCTGCCGGGAGTTCAAGAAACGCGGCTACCTTCTGGCGCTGGACGATTTCGTCCTCGCTCCCCACTCTGAGGCGCTCCTGGCTCTGGCCGACATCATCAAGATCGACTTCCGGCAGACCCCGGCCGCCGAGCGCGCCTCCGTCGCGCGGCTCCTGGCCAGGCGCGGTCTGATCTTGCTGGCCGAGAAGGTTGAGACATCCGAGGAGCATGACGAAGGGGTGGCCCTGGGTTACACATTGTTCCAGGGCTACTACTACAGCCGCCCGGTCACGATGTGCCGCCGGGACGTGCCGCCGCAGAAGGTGCAGTATCTCCGTTTCATCCAGGCGGTCAATGTGGCGGACATCCGAACCGACGAGCTCGCGCGGATCATCGAGGCCGATGTCTCGCTCTCCCTGCGGTTGTTGCGCTACATCAACGCCGTCGCGTTGGGCCTCCGCCGCCGGGTCCACTCGATTCGCCAGGGTCTGCACATCCTCGGCGAGAACGAGATCCGCCGCTGGGCGAATCTCCTGGCCATGGCCGAGATGGCGGCCGACAAGCCGCCTGAACTGCTGCGCGTCGCCCTGATCCGCGCGCGGATGGGCGAGCTGCTGGCGCCGCGGGCGGCGCTCGACGCGCGCGCCGCGGACTGTTTCCTGCTCGGCCTCTTCTCGCTTCTCGACGCCATGCTCGACCGCCCTCAGGAGGAGATCCTGCGCGAGCTGCCGCTGGCCGGCGACCTGCAGCGGGCGCTTCTGGGGGAGGAGAATCCGCTCGGGGACCTCCTGCGGTTGATCAAGACGCTCGAGAGCGGATCCTGGGAGGATCTGGGTCCGCTCGCCAGGCAGGTTGGTATACGCGAATCGGAGCTGCCGCCGGTGATGCAGGACGCGATCCGGTTTGCCGAGGAACTCGGCTTCCGCCAACCCTCCCACCGGACGGCGCGCCTGCGAACAGCCTGAGGCGAGCAGGCCTTCGCCGCACGCTGCGCCCGCGCGCCGTCTGGCCCGATGTCTGCACACCCGTCATGGCCTGACACCCAGGTTTTCCGGGCGGCCAGGTCCTGCCGTGCCTCGGAGATGCCACTCTCAGGACTTCGCGATTCCGATCGTCCCGCACGCGACGCGGCCTCCGGCGTCGCCCGTCGGTTGGGTCTTCAGGTCGTCCTCTTTCGCGTGAACGATCACGGCCCGGCCCAGGATCGAAGTCGGCCCGTCGAAACGGAACTTCCCGTCGACCAACTCGAGGCGAGCGTTGCCCTGGGCGTCGGCCTCGAGGTTTCCGAGGTCCCCGAGATGGCTGTGGGATTGGCCGGGAGCGCCATGGCTCTCTCCCGGAGCCATGAAGTGTCCTCCGGCGGAGGTGTAGTCGGCCGCGCTGCAGTCGCCGAACTCGTGGATGTGAAAGCCGTGCTTTCCGGGGGTGAGACCGCTGACCTCGGCGACGACGCGAACTCCTTCGTCTGTCTGCTCGAAGACTACCGTGCCCCGAACTCCGCTGCCGGCAACGCTGGAGAGAACCGCGACGGCTTTTGTCACGGCAGGCGCGGCGTGGGCGTGCGTGTCCTTGCCATGCGCATCATGGGCATGAGCATCGTGGCCGTGCGCATCCTGGGCATGGGCATCGGACGCCTTCGCATTCTGGGCATAGGCATCATGCGCCGTCGCATTCCGGGCATCGTGGGTCTGGGTATTCTGCGAACGCGGGTCCTGGGCATTTGCCGCTCCCGGGTTCTCGCTCGCCGCGGGCAGAGCGAAAAGGGCAAGAGCCAGAGCGATCGCGCCGGCCGTCAACTTGGGGTAGCTCACCTTGGATCTCCTATGGCTGATGGACGATGACTTCTACTGGTTCGGTGCATCGCGGGTTTTGTCTGCGTGGGCCGCTGCTTCCGGTCGAGGCCTCGCGAGCCGGGTTCCTCGGGAACGCAGCGTCCTTCAGGGAAGAGTACCAGGAGGCGCGGCAATCGGCATCCTGCCCGCGCTCGACGCCCGTGCAGCGGAACAGGCATCTGCCCCCACCCTTGCCGTCCTGTCTCGAGGTCGCCCGTGGGGGGCCGCCCGGCGAGACCGGTCACGCTGCTCGCCATCGGGGACATCAGCGGCTGCTGTCGGGCGACCTCGTGTCCGCGCTCCCTTCGGTCAGCTTGCGTAACAGCGTGTAGGGGCCACTTTGCAGGACAACCTCGGATGAGGCGGTGAGCCACGCCGTGTCCATCCGGGCCAGGCGGCCCTCGAGCTGCGGATCGATGACCGCCCACGCGGCGCCCTGCTGCCAGAAGAGCCGGGCGCGCTCGTGCGGTTCGAGAGCGCTCTTCGGATCGAGCGTGCGCCGCATCCGCGCCGACTGCTCCTCCAGGTCGACCGACTGCGCCCAGTGCCCCCAGATGACGGTGTTGCCCGCGTAGGCCGGGATCACGCGGCTCACGGGATACGAGGAGAGGACGACATCGGAAGCCCGCGTCCGCTCGCGCAACGCGTCGAGGACGTCCCGGATCTCGTCCGAAAGATAGTACACCTCGCGCGCCGAAGGGAGCCGGCAGGTCTCGAGCTGGGTCGCCACGACATGCAGCGTCGTCGGGATCGTCAGCGCGACGGCCAGGATGATCAGCCGGACATCCCGGCACGTCGCGTGAAGGCCGATGGCGGCCAGCACGCAGATGGGAACGTGCACCCCGAAGAGGAATTTCCGCTGGAACCATACAGGCAGGTAGGCGAAGGCCAGACCAAGCGCCATCCAGAGCGCGAGCGGCCAGATGGCCGCGCCCGTCACGCCGTGGCCGCCCCGGCTGCACCGGCTGTCCGATTCCGGTCCGCGGCGCATCGTGCCGGCGCCGGGATCGCAGGCGGCGGTGGGACCGGCGACCTGGCGCCGTCTCGCCGGCCCGCGATGGGCCAACGCCAGCGTCGCGTAGATCAGCGGCAGGCCGCAGCCGATGAGAAGGGCGGCCGGCGTGGGGCTCTTCATCAGGCCCCGCTCGGCATGGGCAGCCAGGAGCGGGTGGGCCGAGGACTGCCACACGACATAGACCATCGGCAGGGCGGCCGTGGCCGCGATCGGCACCCACGCCCGCCAGGCGCGCCGGCCCAGGGACCGGACGGTGACGATGGCGATGAAGGCCGCGAGCAGGGGCGCCTGGTACGGATGGATCAACAACAGGCCCGCCAGGCAGAGTCCCGCCAGCCACCAGCAACGCGGCATGCCGTCCGATGGCGGCCGGCCTTGCGCTCGCTCGGTGCCCCGCAGGACGAGGAGGATGGTTGCCGTGATCAAGGCGAGCGAGTACGGAAAGAGCGGGTTCCAGAGCAGCGACCAATAGGTGTTGAGGTCGACCAACTCGAGGTCCGCCGGCCGGAGCGCGCGGGCGGCGTCGCCGAGCGCCCACAGGAGCGGACCGCCGGCGCCCGACGAGAGGCCGGTCAAGGCCGCCGCCGTGATCCTGACCTTCCGCGGCAGGGCGAGCCATCGTAGCAACGCGAAGAAGGTCAGGAAGAAGAGCGCGACCCCCACCGACTTCAGGAGCAGCAGGGCGACGGCCGGCGGCAACCCCGTCGCGCGGCAAATCCACCCGGACAGGAGAAAGAAGGGCTGGAAGACGAAGCCCTCGTGGGGCAACGCCGTGTACTTGAATCGGAAGAGGAGCGCGCCGTCCATCGCCTGCCGGACCCATGAGAGATAGGCGTAAGAGTCGTCGGGGTAGGGCGGCAGGATCCAGGTGTAGGCGGCGCCGGCCGGTGTCCAGGCGCGGGCCGCGAGATAGGGAACGATGGTGAGGAGGATCATGAAACCGATCCAGGCCCGTTCGAACCGCCGGAATTCGCGGGGCTCGCGCGAAGCCGGGAGTGCGGCTCCGCCCTGCTCCTCCTCGCCCATGGCCGCGAGCCTAGCAGAGGCGTTGGGCTCATCCAAGCCGGCTCCCGTCGCGCGCGGAGGCTGAGGCGCGCCGAAAGTCCGTGGTGGTGCGCCGCGCCGGGGGCAGGCACACTGGGAGGTCATGTCCGAGCAAGCCCGCAGAGCGAAATCTCGCCGCCTCCCCCTGACCGGCCCCGCAGATCAAACCGGCACGCCGGCGCCCGGATCGCGGCCGGGGGACACCAGAGCTGGTCCGGTTCGACACTGCCGGATCGAGGGGGCCCGCACGCACAACCTCAAGGCGATCTCGTGCAGCATCCCTTTCGGGCGCTTCACGCTGGTCACCGGCGTTTCCGGTTCCGGGAAGTCGAGCCTGGTCTTTGACACGCTCCATGCCGAGGGACACCGCCGCTTTCTGGACTGCCTCTCCACCTACGCGCGCCAGTTCCTGCAACGGCCGGAACGCCCTGACGCGGACCGGATCGGTGAAATCCAGCCGCCGGTGGCCCTGACGCAACGGAACATGATCCGCAACGCCCGCTCGACGGTGGGCATGCTCACCGAACTGGGCGACCGGCTGCAAATGCTCCTGCTGCAACTCGGGACCATGCACTGCCACCGGTGCGGCGCGCCGATGAAGTCCATGCGGTTCGATGACGGCGTCGAGGCCATGCTCTCGGCGGATCCGGCCTTGAAGTGGATCCTGGCCGCGCCGATCCCCCCGGGGCCGGTGCGGACGTCCGATGGATTGCCGCTCGTGTCGGAGTCCGCGGAAGGCAGACTCGAAGCGCTGGCCCGGTCCGGTTATACACGGATCTACCGGGATGGAAGGATGATCGAGTGGGAGAACGCCGGCGAGCAGGCGGTGGAGGCGATCCGTCCTGTTTCAACGGGGCGGCCAGGCGATCAGGGAGGAAGCCAGGAGCGGGGTTGGTCCGGCACCCGGCCCGCGGGCGAGATCCTCCTGGTCATCGATCGATTCGTCTCGGGTTCGCTTGTGCGCAGCCGGGCCCGGGAGTCGCTCGAGGCGGCCTGGCGCCTGGGGGAAGGGACGGCGGTGCTCTTCGCGCTGGGGCAAGCGGAGCCGGCACGGATCCTGACGGAAGGCCTGCAGTGCGAGGCGTGCGGCGCGCGCGCGGAGTTGCCGCACCCCAAGGTCCTCTCCGCCGACAGCCCGCTCGGCGCCTGCCGTCGTTGCCAGGGCTTCGGCCGTGTCATCACGGTCGACCGGGCGAAGGTCGTGCCGGACCCGTCCCGATCGCTGCGCGGACTCGCCGTGGTTCCCCTCTCAACGGAGAGGGGGCAGGATGCCTTTCGTCTGATGCTCCGCCTTGCCCGGGCGCGCGGCATTCCGTTGGATGCCCCCTTCTCCAGCCTCGATGAGGAGCAGCGGGAATGGATCTTTCGCGGCGATGTCTCGCCCACCGGGTCGCGGACCGCCTTCTGGCCGGGAGTCGAGGGTTTCTTCCGCGACCTGGAGCGCAAGCGGTACAAGGCCCACGTGCGGATCTTTCTCGCCCGCTTCCGGGCGTATGTGCCGTGTCCGGACTGCCGCGGCTCCCGGCGCGCGCCCGAGGCGCTGCGCCTGCTGTGGCGGGGGCACACCATCGACGATCTGGAGCGGCTCTCCATCGGAGAGATCGCGGACATGGTCGACTGCGTGGAGTTGACCGCGGTCGAGGAAGATCGGTCCGGATCGCTGGTGCGGGAGACGGCGGCGCGTCTGCGCAGCCTTACGGACATCGGCCTCGGCTACCTCTCTCCCTCGAGAAGCGCGCGTACCCTGAGCGGAGGCGAGGTCCAGCGGGTACGGCTCGGCGCCGCGATCGGCAGCGCGTTGACCGAGACGTTGTACATCTTCGACGAGCCCACCACCGGACTTCACGCCTTCGACACCGCCCGGGTCCTGCGCTCGATGCGGCGTCTGTGCGAGTCCGGCAATACGGTCGTGGTGGTCGAACACGATCCGGCTCTGCTGGAGCACGCCGATCATCTCATCGTGCTCGGGCCGTCCGGCGGAGAGGCGGGCGGATGGGTGCTGTACGAAGGACCGCCGGCGGAGTTCACCCGGCAACATCCCGGTTACTTCCGCGTCATCCCGCTCGAGGAGAACGCTTCGGAGGTCGCGGACGGCCCGGTGGCGGATGGCGTCTCCGCCGAACGCCGGCCCGCCCATGGGGCATTGCTGACGCCAGCGCGGGTAACGGATGTGATGAGACCGGCCCGGGTCTCGGAAGAGACCGCGGCGACCAGGGTATCTGAGAGGAGTCGGCCGGCTCGGATCTCGGAGGTGGACTCGCCGGCGCTCATCCTGCGGAATGTCCGGCAGCACAACCTGGACATCCCTCTTCTCTCCATCCCCCTCGACCGCCTGGTCGTGGTTACCGGGGTTTCCGGATCCGGCAAGTCGACGCTGCTCGACGACGTTCTCTACCGCAATCTCCTGCGAGGGCGGGGCAGACCCGCCGACGAACCTGGTGTCGTGGCGTCGCTGGAAGGCGGGAGCCTGATCGGCGAAGCATTCCTTCTTTCACAGTCGCCGTTGGGACGATCGATCCGGTCCAACATCGTCACCTACCTCTCGCTCTACACCGCAGTCCGATCCCTGCTGGCCCGCACGCCGCGGGCGCGGGCCCTCGGGCTCGAGCCCGGCGCCTTCTCGTTCAACGTTCCGGGCGGCCGCTGCGAAGCTTGCCAGGGACTGGGCACCGTGACGGTCGAAATGCACTTCCTCTCCGACCTGGAGATCGCCTGCGAGGCCTGCCGGGGCCGGAGGTTTCGCGAAGACGTTCTGGAAGTGACGTGGCGGGGACGGAACATCATCCAGATCCTCGACCTGACCGTCAGCGAGGCGCTGGAGTTCCTGGAGGATCTCCCCGAAACCGCGGCGCGCCTCTCGCCCCTGGTGGAGGTCGGCCTGGACTACCTGAGGTTGGGGCAGAGCACCGCCACGCTTTCCGGCGGGGAAGCGCAGCGGCTGCGCGTGGCCTCTCTCCTGGCCGAAGGACGCAGCGCCCGGCGTGCCGCGGCTGCCGGCCGCAAACGTTCCGGCGGCGCATCCTCGGGCCCGGGGACCAACCTCTTCATCTTCGATGAGCCCACCGCCGGCCTGCACCCTCGCGACATCCACCGGCTCCTGGGCTCCTTGCGCGGCCTGCTCGCGCTCGGACACGCGGTGATCGCGGTGGAGCATCAACTCGACTTCATCGCGGCTGCCGACCATGTCATCGACCTGGGGCCGGGGGCAGGCGCCCAGGGAGGACGCCTGGTCTACGCCGGGGGACTCGAAGGGCTGACCCGGGTGGCGGACTCCGCCACCGGTCGGGCGCTGGCGGCGCGCGGCGCGCTGCCCTAGCCTGTGGCCGAGCCGATGCCGGAGTCGGGCGCGCCGTCCGGATGTCCCACGTGCGGACCCGCCTGGCCTGGACGAGTCGTGGCCGCGCGGGTCCTCCGGATCAGGCCGGCCGCCACCTTCCGGGGCCGGGTCAACGAGCGAAGGTCAGGCGACCGCCACCTCGAGTTCGCCGGCCTTGACGGCGTCGTCGTAGAGGCCGTCCCAGAACACCTTCACCCCGTCCAGCATCTCCACCCCGGCGCGGACGAAGGCCTTCTGGTCAAAACGCTCGTTGGAGAAGCACTCGCGCAGCTCGTCCCACACATGTTCGCGGTGCTGCCCCTCGATCTTGTCGTGGAAGGTGAAGAAGGCCAGCGGGAGGTTGGGGAGTTCCCTCTTCTTGATCGAATCCAGCCCGGCGATCAGGTCCTGCCAGAACCCGGCGGCGGCCCAGTTCTCGACGGCGAAGGAGGCCCCCTGGGCGGCATTGTAGTCGTCGCTGCCATAGAGGCGGTTGAGCTCGTCACAGAAAAAGAGCGTGCTCTGGCTTCCGTGGCGGCGCTTGCCCATATCGCCGAAGCTGAGCCCGAGCACCTCGCCGATCTTGAGAAGCCACTCGAAGTGGGCCGCCGGGAAGCGGAAGGTACCGCCGTCGACCGTCCCCTCGGTCGAGACCAGGGCCGGATCCGTGGCGCTTTCCGCCGCCACGCGCGCCTCTTCGCTGGCGCGGGAGTCGTCCGCCCGGCGCTTGCGGTAGATCACGCCGAGCTCGTTCATCAGGATTTCCTTGCTCTCCCGCGCGCTCTCCAACGTGTCGGCGTTGATCACCCGGTTGAGCGCCGCGATCAGAAAGAGATTGCTGAAGACGCTGAACTGCTGGACGAAATGCCTGGTGTGGGCGACACTGAAATCCCCCTGGCGGAACCAGCGGCAATACTTGTTGTCAACCACGACCGGATGTCCGAGAAACTCCTTCTCGATGGTGCTCTTGAATGCCTCGAAATCTTGCGCCATGGGGTTCTCTCCTCTGTTGGACGGGATCGCGTCCCGCGCGCTGATGCGCGGCCGCCCGGACTGCACTGGGGTCGGGCTCGCCCGGCGAACCGGGACGAAGCTCGCTGGTATGTGGCCGGTTGGAGCACGCCGGCGCGCGCCTGGAGTGGATCGCGCATCGTGCCGAACCAAGGAGTCTATCGACAACGCCGCCCATCCGACAATGGGGAAGCGATCCATGGAGAAGCCATGACCAGCGGTGCGAGACTTGGAGTCTCGACGATGCCGTCAGAAACGGCCCGGCCGGCGCCTTCCACCATCCTGGTCGGCGTGATCTCCGACACGCACGGCCTCTTGCGGACCGAGGCGGTCAAGGCCCTCGGCTCGTGTGCCCGTATCCTCCATGCCGGCGACGTGGGATCGCCGCGGATCCTTGAGGAGTTGGGGAGGATCGCTCCGGTCACGGTCGTTCGAGGGAACAACGACGTCGGCGCATGGGCCGCCCACCTGCCGGGGGTAGTCCGGGTGACCATCGGCGCCGTACGCTTCGTGATCATCCATGATCTGCGCCACCTCACCGACGCGGATGTAGGGCCGGGCGTCGGCGTGGTGGTGAGCGGTCACTCCCATCAGCCGCGCATCGAGTCGAGAGGCGGGGTCCTGTACGTGAACCCCGGCAGCGCCGGACCGCGGCGTTTCCGGTTTCCGGTCACTCTCGCGCGGTTGACGATCGAGTCGGGCACGGTGAAGGCCGAACTGGTCGAGGTGGTTCAACAGCCACGTTGATCTCGAGACCTACGGAAGATCACTTCCCGGGTGGAGCGCACCGGGCCGCCGGGGACGAGTTCGCCTATCGACCGCGCCAGACAGAACCTGCGAGGCACCCCAGGGCTATCCCTGGCTCATCCTTTTCACGACCCGCAGGACTTCGCCTTCGGTCTCCGCCGCCATGAACTCCTGGCGGAAGTCGCGTCCCGAAAAGGCCTCGGCCAGCTGGCGGTAGAGCTTCAGGTAGGCGGTGTCGTCGTAGGGCGGCGCGACCATGACGAAGAAGAGGTGCGCCGGGGCGCCGTCGAGGCAATCGAACTCCACTCCCTCGCGGGACCGGGCGAAGCCGACCAGCAGTTCCTTGGCGTAGATGGTGCGCACGTGCGGAATGGCCACCCCGCTGGAGAGACCGGTGGTGGCCTTGCGCTCCCGGTTGAGCAGGTCCTGGTAGAGCTTGTTGCGATTGCTGACCCGATTGGACCGGTTGACCAGGTCGACCAGCTCGGCCAGCACCCGCTCCTTGATCATCCAGCGGTACTGCTCGGGCGGAATCTCCGCGCGTTCTTCCGCGGGGAGATCCCGGGTCTTCAGCTCCAGGAGGATCTGCTCCTCGTTGATCAGTCGGGCAAGGTTCATCTACGCCTTCATCTCGACGTCCGGCCTGGATCACCCATGAAGGGCATCACGGCGCGCCGCCGCGAGCGCGGGCGCCGCAAGCGCGGAACGGACCAGTTCCGCGCCATGAAGATCCGGGCCATCGGTCCCACGCTCATCTAGCTGTACTGGCGGATGAGCGGTTCGATGTTGATCCGGCTGTCCAGCGAAGTCCGCCCATGCAGCCGCAGGCCTTCGGTGTACTCCAGCCGCTCGCCTTTGTAGAAGAGGCCGAGGTACATCTGCTCTTCGGTCGCCAGCTTCATCGCATTGACCAGGTCATCGCTGCGATGATCCGCCGGCAACGGGGCGGTGTGCTCCTTGAAGTATTCGTAGCCGATCGTCTTGTTGAACGTCACGCAGGGGCTCAGGACCTGAACGAAGGAGAAGCCCTTGTGCTCCATGCCCCCCTGGATGAGCTCGCCGAGTTGTTTCGGATTCGAGGCAACGGCACGCCCCACATAGGTGGCGCCGTAGGCCAGCATCTGGAGAACCATGTTGATCGGCGTTTCGACGGTGCCATAGGGGGCGCTCTTGGCTTTGGACCCGGGCTGCGAGGTGGGGGAGACCTGGCCTTTGGTCAGGCCGTAGATCTCGTTGTCCATCACCACGTAGGTCACGTCGATATTGCGCCGGGCCGCGTGCGGCAGGTGGCCGCCACCGATGGAGAAACCGTCGCCGTCTCCGCCCACGATGAGGACGTCCAGTTCGGGTCTGGCCACCTTGACGCCGATGCCGACCGGGACGGCGCGGCCGTGCGCGGAGTGGAAGCCGTAGGCCTTGATGAAGCCGGGCATCCGACTGGAGCAGCCGATCCCCGAGACCACCACCAGGCGATCAGGGTCGATCCGCCGGCCGGCCAGGCTGCCGAAGACCGAATTGAGGACCCCGTAATCGCCGCAGCCGGGGCACCAGATGGGCTTGCGCGCGCTCTTGTAGTCGGCGGCCTTTGGAGCATCGCTTGCGGTGATGCCCGGCGAGCCCCCGCCAGTCTCCGCCGCGCGATAGAAGCGTCCCGTTACTTCGATCATTTCTGGACCTCCTGTGTGCCCACCGCCGCTCCCGCCCTGTTTCCTGCGCGCTTGACGCCGTGTTGATCCGCGATCCGACGGATCGTCTCCAGCACCTCGGAGGGCAGGAAGGGAAGACCATCGTAACGGTTGAGCCTTTCGGGTTTGAAGCCCAACTCGGCCCCATAGATGGACTCCAGGAGATTCGCATACTGGCCGCTGATGTTCTCTTCCAGAACCACGTGCACGCGATGGCTCTTGATGAAAGCTCGGATCGCCTTGTCCGAATTGGGATAGATCATCTTGGGGTAGATGGCGGCGACCGGGATCCCCTCGGCATTGGCCTTCTGGACCGCCTCGCGGACCACGCCCGCGGTGGCGCCCCAGCCGATCACTCCGATCTCGGCCTTTTCGGAACCGAATTGCCAGACTCCGCCGAAGCGCTCCTCGATGTCCCGCATCTTGCGCTGGCGCTTCTCCATCATCAGCTTCCGGTTCTCCGGGTCGTGGCGGGGAGCCGCATTCTCGCCGTGTTCGAGGCCGGTCACGACGTGCGCGCCCCCGGGATCGCCCGGGACGCTCCGTTCCGAGAGCCCGGACTCATTGATCTGGTAGCGCAGGAAGGACTGGGGATCGAACGACCGAGGGACGCGCTTGACCTCGATCTGCGGCATCTCGCGCAGAATGCGTTTGGACAGATCCGTGCGCCGATGTCCCAGGGCCTGTTCGGTCAGGACGATCACCGGCACCTGGTAGTGCTCGGCGATGTCGAAGGCGCGGAACATGGCATCGAAGCAATCCTGGATCGAAATCGGGGCCAGGACGACCTTGGGAGCGTCGCCGTGGCTCAGGGCCAGGGCCAGATTCAGGTCGGCCTGCTCGGTCTTGGTCGGCAGGCCGGTCGAGGGCCCGCCGCGCTGCACGTCGACGACCACGCAGGGAATCTCGGCCATCGAGGAGAGGCCCAGCAACTCCGCCATGAGGGAAAGGCCCGGGCCCGAGGTGGCCGTCATGGAGCGGAATCCGGCGAAAGACGCGCCGAGCACCATGCCGATGGAGGCGATCTCGTCCTCGGCTTGCAGCATGACGCCGCCGACCTTCGGCAGCTCGGCCGCCATGAACTCCATGACTTCGCTGGCCGGGGTGATGGGATAGCCGCCGTAGAACCGGCAACCCGCGCAAAGCGCCCCCAGGCCGATGGCCTCGTTGCCCGAGAGAACCAGGAAACCTTCCCCGTCGGCCGGCTTCAGCCGGTAGGGGTCCTTCTTCTCCAGAGAGGCGGTGGCGAATTCGAAGCCGGCCACGAAGCCCGCGTGGTTGTTCAGGTAGATGCGCTCGTCCTTGCGCTTGTACCGCTCGACCAGGTTCTGCTCGATCTTCTCGCGGTTGAAGTTGAAGAGCGCGGAGCAGGCCCCCACCCCGACCATGTTCTTGGTCCGCGGGTCGCCAACCTTTTGCCGGGCGATCTGATCCATGGGGATCACGTACACCGTCCGGTCCTTGAGCTCCGGATACAGCTCCGCTGGATGGAACGTGGCGGGATCGCCGTCCATCAACACGGTGGCATCCGGCGCGATGTCGGCGCGATGCCGCTCGTAGTGCTGGTTGCTGAAGGCGACGAAGATGTCGTAGCGGTCGCCCTGATTGAAGACGTGGTCCACGCCGTAGCGCGTGCGGTGCAGCGACGGTCCACCCCGGATCTCTGCCGGGAAGACACGCACGCTGGATACGTGGATGTTGGAGCGGGCCGCGGCGAGGCAAAGGATGTCGCCCGCCAGCATGATCCCTTCCCCGGACTCCCCGCCGATACCCATCACGAAATCATGCAGATGGTGCATCTCTCCTCCTGGGCCCTGCAGCACGACCGTCACTCCGGGATGCGCAACACCTCCGCGTCGTACCGACATGGCGCGGCGCGCACCGGTTGAGGGACGGCATTGGCCTCTAAGGGTAGGAGCAAAGGCGCGAGGGGACAAGTCGAGATCATCCGGCGGCGGCGGCGCTTCCGCTCCTTGGATCCGCGGCTGGTCGCAGACGTCTGTTGAGAGTGAGTAGGAGTCCTGCGCGGACCTTCGGTGAAGCGCCAGCCCGGCCGCTCAGGAACGGCCCACCAGGGAGCGGAGGCTTCGTTCGGCTGCCTCGGCCGCGGCGTCGATCTCGGCTTCGGGCCCGGCGAGATAGAGCCGTCCGAAGGCGCCGATGGGCGTGACATCGACCAGCGTGATCCGAGCTGCCTTCTCCGCTTCGTTGGCCGCGAAGACCGCGTAGGCCGCCGGTTCGGTCTCCAGGATGAAGAGCGACTGCCCAGGCAGGATCATGGAGCCGTACCGCGTGCGGTTGAGAAGCTGGGTGTGGTAGGACTCGATCGACCGGATGATCTGCGAGGAAACGATCCGGGGCGCCAGGCGGTCCGCCTCGGCATGCCCCATCGCCTGCAGTACGGCTTCGCCCGCCTGGCGGGCCTCTCCCTGGTCCTCGTGGTGCACTTCCATGACCCCGAAGGCCCGCTCAACCGCAATGGTTGCCGGGCGGCACCGGGTGGCTTTCAACGCGACATCCAGCAGACGGTGGATGCTGATCCCCGGCGCGATCTCGATCCAGAGAGAAGCCACGCCGGCCACCGGCAGAAAACCCCGCGACGTGCTGCCGATGTGCGCCGCGAGCTGCGGTTGGAGTTTGTCGAGAAAAGCGAAAGTCCTGAGTTGCATACGCCTGTGAATGCTAGGAGGCCGGTGCTCCCTTGTCAACCGTCCGGCACGCCGACACGCCACGCTCCCCCTCGGCCACCGCCACCGCTTCTTGGATCCTCGGAGAAGTGCGCGTTCCCCGTCGGGTCGCATCGGAGAGATAGGATGGGAACCCGTGTCTTGCCACGATGTAAAGACTCAAGTAGCATAGACGTACCTGGACCACCGATGCAGTTACACCTCATGCCGCTCACATCGGACGCGTTACCTCACAGCGTTCTTTCCTCCGGGGATCGCGTTCATTGGAGGTCGATACCATGGAGCACTCTCGCGGCGCGCGCCATCCGCGCCGGGTCGGGGGACCTGACACTGCTCCCCCCGACTCCAGTGGAACACTCAACGAGACTCTCCCGAGTCCGCCCGAAACCGCCGTCTCCCCCGGTGTGAATCCCGCGGCCCGCTCCGTGGTGAACGCGGGATCCCTTCCGGTGGTTCCAACCAACGATCCTCCGGCTCATCCTTCCTGGGCCGGGGAGCGGATCGCGGCGATCTTGCATCCGCTCACCAGCACGCTCCTCGGCGACCCGGATCTCGGCGGAGTCGTGAGCGTCATCCTGGAAACCGCCAGGAGCGCGGTTCACGCGGATCGAGGCATCCTCTTCCTGGGTCGCGGGGACGAGGCCGGCCTCGTGCCGGTTCAGGCCGTAAGGATCGACCATGAGGAACTGGCGGGTCTGGGGAGGCTCAGCCGCGCCCTCCTGGCGCGCGGGGTGCCAGGGCAGGTTCTGATCACTGGCGACGTGCTGCGGGACCTGGGGGTTGTCGATCTTCCCCCTGTCGAAATGAACAAGATACGGACGTCCATCTGCGTCCCGCTGCAGGCTCCGTCCGGACGGGTCGGGGCCATCTACCTGGATGCCGGCCGGCCCGATGCGTTCGCCTCGGAGGCCGAGAGCACCCTGGGGTTGTTGGCGGAGGTGGCGGCCGCGATCCTCGAGAATCAACGCGTCCTCGGCAATCTCGCGCAGGAGAACCTCCGGCTCCGCCGGACGCAGTCCTCGGCGGAGGCGTTTGGACGGATCATCGGTACGAGTCAGTCGATCGACCTGGTCCGCCGGCGCGCCGCGGTGCTGGCCGAGTTGGAGAGCCCGCTGTTGCTCCATGGTCCGCGAGGTTCCGGGCGGGAGTTGCTCGCGCGAGCGATCCACGAGGCCGGGCGGCGCGCCATCCAGCCGTTTCTCGTGGTCGACTGCGGTGCGGTCAACGAGGCGAATCTCCAGGATGTGCTCTGGGGCCGCACCGGTGTCGCCGCGGCCGGTCCCCGTGGGAGCGAAACGGGGTATTTCCAGAGAGCGCGACTTGGGACCGTGGTGCTGCGGGAGGTGCAGGGTCTTGGCGCGGACTTGAGCGCTCGGCTGGCCCGGAACCTGGAGGAAGGCGTCTTCCGGCCTACCGGAGGACGCCAGGACTTCCGGATGGAGTCCCGTCTGATCCTGACAACCAGCTTGAGCCTGTCCGACCTGGTGAAGCGAGGCAAGTTCTGCGCAGACCTCTACCGCCGGGCCAGCGAGGTCACCCTGACCATCCCCCCGTTGAGGGAACGGGCGTGTGATATACCCGATCTGGTCCGTCACTTTCTTGACATGCACTCGGTCCAACGCCATCGATTCGCCGTTACGGATGTTTCCGAAGAAGCACTGCGCCTGCTCCAGGCCCAGTCCTGGCCCGGCAACGTGCGGGAACTCGAGCTGATCATCTTACGCGCGGTGATCTCCGCCACCCGGCCGATCCTGGAGGCGGAGGACCTGCGAGCCGCGTTCGTCCCTCCACCGGAGGAGACAGTCCGCCGGCTGGGACCGTGGTCGGGGCGGGTGCTGCCTCTCGAGGAATGGGAGCGCGAGGCGATCGCCCAGGCTCTCGCCCAGACCAAGGGCAACAAGTCGAAGGCCGCGCGGTTGCTCGGAGTCCACCGGAACACCCTCGTCCGCAAGGTCCAGGAACTCCAGCTCCAATAGCAGAGCCCGGGCCACAGAGCGGCCCTCCATGGGACTTCTCGCGCAGGGCCAGGATCGAACACCGGACCGCACGACGCGCGCCCCCGCGAACCCGAGCGGATCCGGATTGGGTCTGGCTTGGCTTCAGCCCTGACCCGACAGTGCACGCACGACGTTAGACAGAGGTTTGGGGTTGGCTGGGGGTAGCTTCGGGTTGGCTTAGCCGGTCGAGGGGGGGGCGCCTGGCTTGTGCTCCGCGCGCGGAGTGCGCGGGGCGAGCTGGGCCCATTCGATCATCCGCCGCGCGCCTTCGAGGTCCGAGTCCAGGAAGCGGGCCAACTCGTCCTCGTCCGCGATCCCGTTGCCATAGGCGGCGAGAGCCAGGTTGACGTAGCGGACGGGCAGGACCAACCCGGGGCTGTCGTCCCTCGGATCGCCGTCGGCGGGAGCGGAACGGCGTTCGTCCGGGAAGGCCGGGATCGGGAGGGGCGGCAGGCCAAGATCCTCGAGCCGGCGGGCGACGAGCGAGGCCGGCGCCTCGAAGACGCGGGCGATCTGCTCCTCCCGTGGATCACCGGCCGTTTCTGTGGGGCCGGGCGCGGCCAGCTGAGCGAGGAGAGCGCGGATGACCGCCGCGGGCATGAGCAGCGCGCGGGCAAAACGATCCGCGCGTTCCTCTTCCGGAGCCGGTCGCGCGTTGGTCAGGTTCCGTGGCTCCCAGGAACAGCAGCGCGGCCGGTAGGGGCTGACGTCCGCGACCAGGTGGCCGAACTCGTGGCTCAGCACAAAGGAAGCCCTGGGATCGTCGGCGGTTGTCCCGACCACAATGGCGGGGCCGACTTCGCCGGTGTAGCGGAAGGCTCCCCAGAGAAGATCATCGCGGTCGTTCACCACGCCTTCGCGAAAGAAGACCTTGATGCCGAGGTCATCGAGTACCCCCGCGAGTTCGCCGGAGGGGCCCGGCTGCCAGTCGATCAGTCCGAGTTCCTCGGCCGCCAGCCGTTCCCCCTGCTCCGCCATCGACAGGTCCGGCGCCAGCGCGGTCTGCAGGTGCACCGGCAGGTCATAGAGGATGTCCCCCTGAATGATGCGTTCCAGGAAGGCGAAGCACCGCGAGAGATGGACGAACTCCCTCAGCAGAACACCCTGCTCGGCCCCCGGGTCCGGAGCGTTCACGAACCCGGCGGCCTCCGGAGCGAGAGAAGCCTGGATCTCGGGCCGGAAGGGGTATCCCGGATGATCTCGAAGCCGGGGCGGCCGGCGCTCCCCATTCTCTCTCGCATCGCGATCCGCCGGCTTCATCGAGCATCCACCGTACGCGCCCGGCGAACGGCCTCCAGGAAGGCGCGTGCCCGCGCGGGGTCGACCGGCGCCCCGGTGAGTCCCGCTTCCTTGATCGAAGTGCCCACGATGACCCCTTCGCAGACTTGGAGCAGATCGCCGATGTTCTCGCGGGCCACGCCGCTGGCCGCGAGCAACGGCACCCCCGCCAGGGCGGCGCGAGCCAAGCGCAGACGGGCCAGGTCCGGAGGCGCGCCGGTGCGCGGCCCCGTCACCAGAACAGCGTCGGCCAGGCCGCGCTCGACCAGGTCCCGGACCTCATCTTCCAGAGGGCGGGGGGCCAGCGGAAGGCCGTGCTTGACGGAAGCGTCCGCCCACACCTGCACCTGCGGCGCCAGCCGCGACCGCATCCGCAACGTCTCGTGAGCCTGGCCTTCGAGGATCCCCTGGTCTGTCAGGGTGGCGCCGCAGTGCACGTTCACGCGCACAAAAGCCGCGCCGACCGCGCCCGCCACCGCGATCGCCGTGGAAGCGTCATTGCGCAGCACGTTGACGCCCCAGGAGATCTCGGGCCCCATCGTGGAGATGAGGCGTTGCGCGATCGCTGTCATGGACGCGGCGGTTTCCACCGGAACCCGGTGAGGGTGGAAGGGCAGGTCCCCATAGTTCTCGATGAGCAGAACCTTGAACCCGGCCTCGACCAGCGTTCGAGCATCGGCCAGGGCTCGCTGGAAGACCATCTCCATCGAGCCTTCCCACCGGGGGCTGCCCGGCAGTGGCGCGAGGTGGATCATCCCGACCACGGGTTGTCGCGCGTCCAGCAGGGCCGCTCCGGCAGGCTGGAGGGATCCTGGCACGTTGGTCACCGCAAGAATGTGTAGGTCACCAGGAACTTCAGCTCGGGGTACTCGTCCGTGATCCCGAGCTTCAGGTCCAGACGGACCGGATTCCCGGATACCGGCATGGTCCAGCCGATGATGGCCGCGAGCCCCAGATCGGTGTCGTCGTGGCCGTCGCGGGTGATCACGTGATTGTTGTCCCGATAGGTGATGTCATCAGCCCGCCAGTGGACCAGACCGAGCGATCCGCCGAAGTAGAAGGCGCCGGCGTCTTCCACCGGGACGTCGTAGACGACGTCGCCGTTGATCGTGAATACGGTCAGGTCATCCCCGAAACCGATGTCGACGTTCGGGACCAGGCGGAGGTTCTCCGCCGGCTCGCTCAACCCCATGTGAACGCCAAGGACGAGCTGGTCAGGGTCGGAGGAGAGTCCGCCCCGCACGCCCCAGCCGTTCACGCGCATGGGATCGGCCAGGGCCGGGGATCCGGCCGCCAGGAGCGACACCAGCACAACCCAGAAATGCACGTTCCTGTCCGCGGTGGCCGCACGCAGGGCCGAGGCCGCCAGTTTGAGGAACCGGCTCTCTCCCCCGGCCGTGGCGGCGGACATGGAGCTTCGATGGGATTCCCCACACTTCGCGCGAGAGATCATAAGCCTCCTCCAAGCATCCGTACCTGCGCTGGTCTCCTTGCCGGGAGCGCCGGAGCCGGAATCGACCGTCCGACCGAGGTACGGGTTCGGCGGCCCCGGGCGTCCCGCTCGTGATCGTAGCGGCCCGGAAAGAATCGGGCCAGCACGGACCGAAGCTGGAGGGCGAATCACCTCAGCACAATCCGGCCCTTCCGGATGTCGTCTCCCGCCGTGAACCTGTAGAAATAGATGCCCCGCGCAAGTCCTGCGGCGTCCCAGCGGAGGCTGTGATGGCCGGCCTGTGCCCAACCTTCCGCAGGTTCTGCGATGAGCCTCCCGGACACGTCGAAGATCCGGAGCCCGACCGCGGACCCATGCGGCAACCCGTAGCGAAAGACGACCGCCTCCGCCCCGGGATTCGGGGCAGGCGAGGACCACGTGAACGCCGACGGCGGGCCCAACTCGTCCGCGCCGGATACGGGTTCGACCATCAGGTCCACCACGACCATCGTGGGGTTCTCGTCAGGATCGTTGTTCAGGATCACCAGGTACGCGCGGTGCGCGCCCGCCGACAGGCCCTCCGCATCGATGATCACCTGAACGTCCGCGGTATCGCCCGGGGCAACAGCCCCCTCGGTCGGGACCGTCCGCAGCCAGGGCACGTCCCAACGCGGGTTGGTCTGGTCTCCCCGCGCGGCATCATCGTGCCGCCGGCCCAGGAGCCGATGCTCTCTCGCGATCGCCGACATCTCGCGAACAGACAGTGAGCTGTCGGCCGGCACCTCGAGGATCTCGTACGCGATCGGCGCCGAACCCGCGCTGTAAATGTGGAGAGTGGCCGAAGTCGAGTCCTGGGGCGCGGCCAAGAACTCCATGTGCAGCGGGAACACGTCGATATCCGACTCGCCGGAAACGACCAGGGTTCCGGACTGATCCGTGGTGTAGCCGTTCTCGCCCCCAGAGCCGTGATCGTTGCCGTCCAGGTCGGCGTAGGTCCAAGCTCCGTTGGCGCCGTGCTTGAACCGAAACGCGAAGTCGTAGTTCCCGGGGACGAAGATCGTGAGGCGAGCCCCGTACACGTCCCGGTCTCCATCGTCGTCGATATAGGCGCCCTCGACCCAGTTCGAATCCGGCCACGACCCGGGGAACATCCCGTCGGGGCCATAGCCCAGGTCCGCCAGGATGTCTGCCCCTTGGCCCGGAGGACTGGTCACCCCTGCCTCGGAGACCGCGCCAATGATGTCCGGCGTTTCGGACCCGGCACCGACGTGGATGCTGTCCGGGGAGACGAGGGAGCACCAGTCAACCAGCACGCAAGGGCCCTCCCGGACTTCCACGTCGTCGACGGCCCAGTCTCCATAGCGGAACACGAACCGCAGGCGGAAGAAGGGGCTCCTGTAGTTGGCGAGATCGAGTTCGACGCGCGTCCACGAGGAGGAAGGAGAGACAGTGGCAAGGCTGCTCCAGTTCCTTCCGCCGTCGCCGGACACCTCGACCCGCGGGGAAGGGGAGGCGCCACCCTTGTGCCAGAACGCAAGCCGCGGGCAAGCGGACGAGGAAAGATCCAGAGTGCCGGCGGTGGTCAGGGCGTAACTCACCGCTCCTCCACCATAGTTCACCTCCCAGGAGTGGGAAGGGCTGTGGAAGTCGCTGCTGACGAGATTCCAGGCCGAGGGCAACCAGTTGGCCTCGGTCAGGGGCCCGCCTTCCATGTCGTCCGCGAAG
>JAKQSZ010000038.1 GCA_029569475.1 Candidatus Eiseniibacteriota bacterium
GGATCTCGGGGTAGTCGCCCATGACGCTGAAGGCCCCCGCCTTGCGGCCGCGCGAAACGTTGTTGCCGCCCATGAACCCGCCGAGTTGGTTGCGGGGCGCGATCACCTCGACCTCCGGCACGCGGTCCCGCACCGCTTCGATGTCGGCGTTGTTCAACTGGAGGTAGCGGCCGGCGGGAAGCCCGGCATACGGTTTCTGGGTCCGCTGGGTCCAGATGAAGACGCTGTTGGTGGCGCTTCCTTCGAAACCCTGCAGGACCCCATTCTGCAGCCCGGCCCCGCTGCCCAGCATGATCATCAGCAGGAAGATGCCCCAGAAGACGCCGAAGGCGGTGAGCCCCGTGCGGACGCGATTGCGCAGAAGGACCGCCTTGATCTCTTGCCAATGGTCGAGGTCGAAGAGGAAACGCATGCTCGCCCCTACTCCTCCCGCAGCGCGTCGACCGGCCGGACCATGGCCGCGCGCCGGGCCGGGAAGAAGCCCGCCACCGCGCCGGAGGCCACCAGCACGAGCGTGGCCGTCACCGCCACACCCAGATCGACCGAGGGATGGCGGAAGAAGTCGGTCCCCCCAATGCCGCGCCCCATGGCTTCCAGCACCGCCACGCCCGCCACCAGCCCGGTGTATCCGGCCACCGCCGTGACCAGGATGCTCTCCTGCATGACGAGCTGCATGACGCTCCACGGCGTGGCACCCAACGCCTTGCGGATGCCGATTTCCTTCGTCCGCTCCTTCACCGCGATCATCATGATGTTCGAGACGCCAACCACCCCGGCCAGGAGGGTGCCGATGCCGATCACCCAGAGAAACATCCGGATGCCGCCCATCAGCCGGCGGAACCTCTCGAAGTGTTCGATCGAGTTGGTGATGAAGACGGCGCGCTCATCCGCCGGGTCGAAGTCGTGGCGGGCGGCGACCCGCTGGCGCAGGTCCGTGGCGATCTGCTGGCTCTCCTGCAGGCTGGCGTCGCCGACGGTCATCATGATCATTCCGACCCGGTCAGCCCCGCCGAAGGCGCGCTGCGCCGTCGAGATGGGCAGGTAGATGGTCTCCTGCTCCCCCTCGCTGCCCTCGTCGGTGAACTCGCCGATAACGAGAAAGGGAACCCCGTTGACCTCGATGTACTCGCCCAAGGGCGAGGCATCCCGGAAAAGCTGGGCGCGCACGCGTTGGCCGATCACCGCCACCTTGCGGTACTCGGCGATGTCGAGCGGGTTGAGGTAGCGCCCTCGTACCATGACCGTGCGCTCGAGGACCTGGTGGTCCGGGTGGACGGCTCGGACGTTGTAGCTGGAGGTCTGCCCGCGGTAGACGACGGTCAGATTGCCGCGGATGAAGTAGCGCGAGGTGATGTGGTCTACCGCCGGGATGCTGCTCTTGATGTCGTCGTGGTCGGCATTGGTGAACTGGACGTAACGACCCGGGGGAAGCCCCTGGTAGGGCATGCTGGTCTGGCCGCTGCGCACCCAGACCGAATTGACGGCGTCGTCGCGGAACTGGTGCTCGATCCCGTTGGAGAGCCCCTGCCCCGAACCGAGCAGCACGATGAGGATGAGAATGCCCCAGGCCACGCTGAAACCGGTGAGGACCGTCCGCAGACGGTTCTTGAGCAGCGTGTCGAGGATCTCCTGCCAGACGTCGAAGTCGAACACGGCCGCCTCACGCCGCCACCGCGGCATCGTAGCCGCGGGCAGGGCCGGCGCCCCGACAGAAGTTTGGCGCGTGATTCCCGCCGGGCGTCATCTTCCGCCGCTCGAACCCGGCCTGCCAGGACCGGACGCACCGGGATGGGGGGTGGTCTCGCCCTCCAGGGACGGGAACTGGTCCACGGCCCGCCCGTCGCTCTCGATCAGACCGTCGCGCAAGCGGATGACCCGGTCGGTGAGGCGCGCCACATCTCGCTCGTGCGTGACGATCAGCATGGTGACCCCATCGCGGTTGATGCGCCGCAGGAGCTGCATCACCTCGAGCGAAGTCTGCGAGTCCAGCGCGCCGGTCGGTTCGTCGGCCAGGATCACCTTCGGCCGCGAGATGAGCGCTCGGGCGATGGCCACCCGCTGCTGCTGGCCGCCCGAGAGTTCCCGCGGAAGGTGGCCCGCCCAGTCCGCCAGGCCAACCAGGTCGAGAAACTCCAACGCGCGGCGGTTGCGTTCACGACGCGAGACTCCCTGGTAGTAGAGCGGGACGGCGACGTTCTCCAGTGCCGTCTTGAAGGCAATCAGGTTGAACGACTGGAAGACGAAACCCAGCAGCCTTCCGCGCAGCGCGGCCGCCCGGCTCTCGGACAACCCCTCCATGACGGCCGAGTCCAACAGGTACTCCCCCTCATCGTGGTTGTCGAGGAGACCAAGGATGTTCAGCAGCGTGGACTTTCCCGATCCCGACGCACCCATGATCGCCACGAGTTCGCCCGGGGCGATATCGAGGTCGATGCCCTTGAGAACGTGGAGTTCGGTGTGACCGGTGACGTAGCGCTTGTGGATGTTGCGCAACCGCAGCAGAGACGGAACATCCGCGGGGGACGAGGAGGTCCCGGCCGCGGGGACAGCTTGGGGAGAAGCCAGGGCAGAGGCTGGATCCGTGATAAAACGCATAGCCTTGATTGTACGATGCGCGATGCCATTTGTTGCAGGAAAGGATCATGCTCCCGCCGGGGCAGATGGGCTGTTCGAGCATTCTCCGCCGGCGATCCGCGCGCCGGCCACCCGCCGCGACCTCGCGTACCGTTGGAGTACCGGGGATCGACAGGCGGCGGCGCCGACCGATCGATCCAGCCTGGCCTTGCGCAAATCCCCGGTCTGGCCGTCCGGAACCTGCTACGATCGTCGTCTGAAACCCTATGAAGAGAACCCGCGCTGCCTTGAGGAGGGCCGGAATGGAGCCGAACTTCGTCGAGTCCGCCCAGGACCTGCTGCACTTCATCGACGCGTCGCCCAGCCCCTTCCACGCGGTCGCTTCCGCCGGATCGCGCCTGGAGGGAGCCGGTTTCACCCGACTGCGGGAGTCGGAGCCCTGGGCCCTGGAGCCGCACGGCCGATACTACCTGACCCGCAACGGCTCCACCCTGGCGGCCCTCGTGGCGGGCTCCGAGGCTCCGGCGGCGGCCGGCTTCCGCATCATCGGCGCGCACACCGACAGCCCGGGATTCCGGGTCAAGCCCAAGCCCGGCTTTGTGCGGTCGGGGTACCGGCAGCTCGCCCTGGAGGTCTACGGCGGACCGATCGTCGCCACCTGGGTGGATCGCGACCTTGGCCTCTCCGGCCGGGTGGTGTTGCGAGATCCGGCGGGGAACGCCGGAGGCACGGAGACCCGGCTGATCCGCATCGATCGCCCGCTGGCGCGCATCGCCACGGTGGCCATCCACCTGGAGCGGGAGGTCAACGAGAAGGGACTTCTGTTGAACAAGGAGACCCAGACGCCGCCGATCGTGGGCCTGGACGGAGAGCCGGACTGGAACCTCGATCGGACCCTGGCCGAGGAACTGGGGGTCGAACCCGAGGCGATCCTCGCGGCCGATCTCATGCCCCATGACCTGACCCCGGGAGCAATCGCCGGCACGGGCGGCGAGTTCCTCTCGTCCTCACGCCTGGACAACCTCTCCAGCTCTTTCTGCGCTCTCACCGCCCTCCTCCAGGCCGCCGGGGTCCCGGGCGCGGCCACCCGTCTGATCGTCCTCTACGATAACGAGGAGATCGGGTCGAACACGGCCCAGGGCGCGGCCGGCTCCTTCCTCGACGACATTCTCGGCCGCCTCTCGCTGCGGCGGGGCGGCTCGCCCGAGGATCCCTACCTCGCACGCGCCCACTCCTTCTTCATCTCGGCCGACATGGCCCACGCGGTGCACCCCAACTACCCGGACAAGCACGAGGCGCGACACCTGCCGCGGCTCAACGGCGGGCCGGTGATCAAGCACAACGCCAACGCCCGCTATGCCAGCGACGCCGAGTCGGCCGCCCTCTTCCAGCAGGTCTGCCGGGAGGCGGAGGTTCCCTTCCAGAGCTTCGTCAACCGCGCCGATCTCCCCTGCGGCAGCACGATCGGCCCGCTGGTCGCCACCCGCGCAGGGCTCAAGAGCGTCGATGTCGGGAACTCCATGCTGGCCATGCACTCGGTGCGGGAACTGGCCGGCACGAAGGACACGGCGTGGATGGTGGGGGCGCTCCGCCGCTTCCTGGAGCGGCCGTGAGCGGGGAGGAGTCCGGAGCCAAGGCGCCCAGCGCGTCGGTCCGGGCGGTCATCTTCGATCTCTTCCACACGCTGATCGACGTCAACAACGCGCCCGGCAGCTCGACTTCCCAGATCCTCGGCATCGACCCGATCGAGTGGAACCGGAGGCTCGCCGAGGAGGCCCGCCATCATGCCCTGGGCGAGGAGCGCGATCCCCTCGAGTCCATCCGCCGGATCGTGAACTCGATGGGCCGGTCGGTCGACGAAGACCAGCTTCGCGCGGCGGTCCGTTGCCGCCCGAACCGCTTCCGCCACGCGCTTCGCAACGTGCGGGCCGACATCCTGGAGGGCTTGCGGGAGCTGCGCGCCATGGGGCTTCGTCTCGGCGTGCTCAGCAACGCCGGACTGGACGAGGTCGACGCCTGGGATGACTCCCCGCTCGCGCCGCTGATCGACTGCCCGCTCTTCTCCTGCCACGAGGGGCTGATGAAGCCCGACCCCGCCTTCTACCTGCGGGCCGCCCGGCGGCTGGGGGTCTCCCCCGCCCGGGTCATCTTCGCCGGCGACGGCGGCAGCAGCGAACACGCGGGGGCGCGGAGAGCGGGGATGATCACCGTGCTCATGCTCGGGCTTCTCGAGGAGTCTCTCCCGGAGCTGGCCGCCCAGCGGGAGCGCAACACCGACTACACGGCACGCTCCATGGCCGAACTGGTCGCCATCGTCCGGAATCTCGCGGCCCCGGCCGCCGGCTGATCACCCCGACCCTGTCTGAGACGACTTCCTTCCTCGGGACAGCTCGGATTCGATGGGCCACGGTTCATGGATAGCACGTTCTCTGGTTTAGCCTCGCAGCCGATACTCAAACGTCTTTGTGGTCAGCGGCTCTTGCAGTAAAGCCGTTCGTCGTGCATAGTCTTCCGGTTCGGGGCCTGACTCTCTCGTTGGACAAGATCCTCTCACCATGTCAGTATCGTCGGGCTTCGTTCGCAACTACCGATTCCTGTTCGACGAGTACTCGAACCGTTTGCGGCCGCACCAGTGGCCTGTGTTACCAGAGGCCCCGTCCCGGCGCCTCAGGAGGAACTGCGATGATGCCGCGAGCCACGGCCCCACCACCGAAATCTGGCATGTTCCCCGGCTTCCGATTCGCCAGGCCGACCCCGCACCGGACACGGAGTCAAGGAGCCCGCTCCACGCGCTCTGGACGCTCCGCGCCCCGTTGGACCTTTCTCCTCCTGCTCTCTCTCGTTCTCGCGGGCCATGCCGTACCCGCCCGGTCGCAGGACTGGACTGTTGTTCCCCTCGGCACCTCGGTAGACCTGTTGATGGTGGAGAACACGAGTTTCTCCGAAAAGTGGGTCGTCGGCCGCGACGGATACGCCGCCCAATCCAGCGGGGGGCGGACCATCTGGACCCAGGTGGATGTCGGCACCAACGCGGACCTGCCCTCCATACACCAGCC
Source organism: Candidatus Eiseniibacteriota bacterium (assembly GCA_029569475.1). The sequence continues at coordinate 5,631 of JAKQSZ010000038.1, forward strand.
CTCCTCCGGCCAGGTCTGGGTCGGGGCCGGCGGCGGGGTCGTGCGGTTGAAGTCCGGGGACCAGTGGCTCGTCCGCAACATCCCGTCCTCGGAGGATTTCACGCTCTTCTCCCGGTCGAGCGGCGCCTCCTGGGCCGCCGGCAGCGGAGGGGCAGTGTACAAGACGACCAACGGTGGGGTGGACTGGTCGCTGTCCCACGATGCCGGTGTCGCCCTGCATGACGGAAGCGGGTTCGTCGGCAGCGTCGCCTACGTCGTGGGAGACGCCGGGACGGTGATCAAGACGACCAACGGAGGAACCACCTGGACCAGTCTGAACACCGGCACGATCGCGGATCTGCACGCGTTCATCGAGGGAGGCCAGTCCACCGGGTTGATGGCGGTGGGCGAAGGCGGCACCGTCATCCGCAGCTTCGATCAGGGCGACACCTGGACGACGCTGGATCCCGGTACCAGCGCGGACCTCTTCGAGATCAGCGACAGCGGCCAGAACTCAGCCTGGCTGGTCGCGGTGGGTGCCGGGGGAACCATCCTGAAGAGCACCAACGGCGGCACGTCCTGGTGCCTCCTCAACGGCGGCACAGACGCCGACCTGTACGGGGTGGAGGCGGTTTCCAACGCCGAGTACATCGTCTGCGGCGAGAACGGCCTTCTGCTGCGGACAACCAACGGCGGGGGAACCTGCCAGGATCCGTCGGCGTTGGCGATCGATCCCAGGCAGGACCTGTCCTGGCAGATCATCGGGCCTGTCCCGAACCCGGTTCGCGGTCTGGCGACCTTTCACCTCCTGGCTGGCCGGGGCGGGCCTTTGACGGCTGACCTCCTGCACGTCAGCGGGCGTCGCGTCCGGCACGTGCTTGACCGCGCTTCGGCGCCCGGCGAGCGGATCCAGTTCACCTTGGACACTCGGGGGCTTGATTCGGGCGTGTACTGGCTCGTCGCCGGTGGCCAGGATCCCCTGGGCCGGGTGTACAGGAGTATCGTCGTGGTGAAGTAGCCGGAGGCCGTGCCCGGTGAGACGGCGCGTTCTGATTCTGCGAGCTCCAGGCTGCCGTCGCGCGCTACGGCGGCACGATCGTTCAGGCAGTCTGGTGGCCGGCGGAGTTGCCCGGGTGCCCCTGTCCCTCAGGTGGTCCCGGCGCCGACGCTTGCGAACTCCATTCACACGAAACATACGGGAGGACTTCCTGATGAGCTTGTTCCGAAACCCGCGACCCTTCCAGCGATGGCAGTGGAACGAGATCACAGCGCCGCTGCGCCGGGAACTCCTTGCCGTCCTCCTGGCCGCCGCACTCGCTCCGACCTCTCCCGCTCGGGGTCAGACGGCGGCACTGACCGGCCCTATCCTCCTGCCCGGTGACGCTACGAGCCAGCCGGCCGCCGGGCAGCAGTGGTCTCCGGAGATCGCCGCCGGAGCGGGCGGGTTCCTGGCCGTGTGGGTCGATGCGCGCACCTCGACGGTGGCTCTTCCGGAGAACATCACCGGCGGGGCGGTCTTCGACAACGAGAACGGCAGCCTGCACGACATCTACGCCGCCCGGCTCGACGCCTCCGGCGCTGTGATCGACGCTGCGCCGATCGTGGTGGCTCAGCAGCGATTGCATCAGGCGCTCCCTAGCGTGGCCTTCAATGGCGAAAACTGGCTGGTCGTGTGGAGCGGCCAGGAGGGGATCGCCTGCTGCCCTGACATCAACGTCTACGCGGCCCGGGTAACGCCGCAGGGCATCGTCCTCGACCAGGAGCCGATCGTGGTCGACACCGACGACACCAACAATGGTCTTTACTGGCCGACCGTGGAGAGCGACGGCGAGAACTGGATCGTGGTCTGGCGGGATCTGGATGCTTCGGCGGGCATCTTCACGCTGGACGCGGCGCGCATCTCGCCCGCCGGCGTGGTGCTCGACCCGGGCGGCCGCCGGGTGCGACGGGACAGCCACAACTCCTATCCCGTCAGCCCCGACCTGGCCTTCGCCGGCGACCGTTTTCTGCTTACCTGGAGCGAGGATTCGGGAGAGGTCATGGGCCAGCTCCTGACCCCGGGCCTCGATCCGCTGGGCGGCGTCATCCGCATCAACCTCTACGCGCCGTCGACCGGTCTCTTTCCCCGCGTGGCCAGCGATGGGACCGACTTCCTGGTCGCGTTCTGGGAGGATCGCTACTTCGGCTGGTCGCAGCTTCGCTGCGCTCGCGTGAACCACGACGGGGCGGTGCTGGACCCCGCCGGAATCGAGCTCACCGAAGCCTATGGATACACCAACTACCATCCGGCGGTCGCATGGGACGGGGCGTACTACTTCGTGGTCTTCGATCACGACGCCTTCCAACCCGATGTCCGCGCGGCGCGCGTGACGACAGGCGGAGCCGTGCTCGACTTCAACGGCTTCACGGTCGAGGCCGACCCGGCGTTGCAGAACGAGGCCGCCGCCGCCCCCGCTCCGGGCGGGGGCGTCATGGCCCTGTGGAAGGACTATCGGCACGCCGGCACCCAGCCGGGCGACATCTACGGACGGAGGATTTCCCGCGTGGCCCAGGTCCACCCGTTGACGCCCATCGCCCTGGGGGCGCCCCGTCAGTCCGAGCCGGACATCGCGCGTAACGCCGGCGGTTACCTGGTGGTCTTCCGCAGCGTGACGGCGTTGGGCGCCCGTATCCTCGCCCAGCGGGTGACCGAGGGGGGCGGCGCCATCGACCTGGATCCGATCGAGCTGGCGCGAGGTCCCGACAGCATCCAAAACCCCGCCGTGGCCTTCAACGGCACGGTCTACCTGATCGTCTGGGAGCAGGGCACCGTCACCTACGGCCGGCGACTCGGAGCCGACGGATCCCTCCTGGATGCCGGGCCCTTCGTCGTGTTGCCGGGAGAGATGCCCGACGTCGCCGCCCTTGGCGATCTCTTCCTCGTCGTGAGTTCACACGAGGACCCCCATGAGATCCGGCAGATCAAGGGAGCGCGGGTGCGCGGCTCCGACGGCTCCGTGATCGACTCGACGCCCGTCCTGCTGGGCCAGAGCTTCGCGTTGTGGCCTCGCACCGAGTCGCTGGGCGATCGGTGGCTCGTGGTCTTCGAGCGGTATCCATCCCACGACAACCCCCGGTCGGACATCTACGGCAACTTCCTCAGCCCCTCCGGCTCTCCCGGATCGGTCTTCGCGGTCCACTCCAGCGCCATTCCCTCCGAACGACGGGCCCATCTCGCAATCGCCGGGTCGTATGCCCTGATCGTCTGGGCCGACGGTCGCCCGGGACCGGAGTACGAGGACATCTACGGCCGGCGCCTCGACGCGAACGGGACGTTCCTGGATCCGGCAGCCTTTCCCATCGTCACCGCGGCCAACGAGCAGTGGGATCCTGCCCTGGCGTGGGACGGATCACGGTTCGTGCTGCACCATTGGGACTCGCGGACCGACCATGAGTACGCGCAGCACCGCGGCGACACCTGGGGCGCGCTCCTGGACGCCGCCGGCCAGCCGATCGATCCGGCGGGCTTTGCGGTCTTTGCCGACTCGATTCCCGAACTGCAGCCCGCGGTGGCGGCAGGTTTCGGCAACGCCCTCCTGGCCGCCGCGGTCTTTCGCCCGGACGCCCCCTACACCGCGTATCGGATCAGCCTCCGGGTGCAGGACCCGCCCGCTTCCGGAACTCCGGAAACCGAGGGTTTCCGGCGTCTCACCGTCAGGCTTGGCCCCAATCCCTCCACGGGCGAGGTGACCTTCTGGCTGGACCTGCCCGGGACGGGCTCCGTGGAGGCAGACGTCTTTCACTCGGACGGCCGGCTCGTTCGGCGCTTCGCGCAAGACAGGGAAGCCGGTCGCCACTCGTGGATCTGGGACGGAAGGGATTCCCGCGGCCGCTGGGTGACTCCCGGTGTCTACCTGGTTCGCGTCCGGGCCAACGCGGAGGAACGCGTGTTCAAGCTCGTGCGCCGGGCGCGATGAGCATCCCCGTCACTCGAAGGTTGAGCCGCGGTTCTTCGCCCTGGGCCGCACCGACGCCGATCAGCTTCTGGCCGCGGTCTTCACGTTGCCAGGCCCGGCCCTGCGTGTCATATCAATCCGTCCGATGAGCCGGCGGGAGAGGGAGTTTTATGTCCAGGCGCAAAGCGCTCAAGAAGATCTCCCGCCCTAGATCTGAGGCCCAGGAACGAGCCTTCTGGGAGGAGCACGATACCGCGCGGTAAGCGGTCATTCTCCGGAGACTTCCCCTCTTTGGGCCTCTGATGTAGAAGAACATGAGCGACCGGCGAAGCCCTTGCCGTCGCTTCATCGATCTTTGGAGAGGAGGCCAGCATGCGGGTCATAGCGAACGGCAGGGTT
>JAKQSZ010000019.1 GCA_029569475.1 Candidatus Eiseniibacteriota bacterium
CGGCCCCCGACGTCCATCAGGTCCAACGCGACGCGCCCCTTGACGGGGACCTCCAGCACGACGGTCACCGGGCTGGTGACGGGGTCGGGCCGAATCTCAAGCACGACCGGCGCCGATTCCAGAGTCCCCACCTGCACGCGAAGAGTCGAGACGATCTCCGCAGCCGACCCGTCCGCCAGCCGCTCCATGCGGTATTCATACGCGCGGTTTGGCCGCACGGTCGTATCGACGAACTCGTAGGCGCCGTCCTGGGATGACAGAGGTTCGATCGTCAAGAGCTCGCCGCGCCCTGCCTCCTCCAGGTCTTCGCTCTCGAAACGATAGACGTTGAAGCGAACCCCGCGCACGTCCAGAGGTGTGTACCATCGAAGCCGCACATCGTGAAGGCGCACTTCAGCCCATGCGTCCTGGATCATGATCGGTGCGGTTGGTCATTCCCCTTGATCGCGATATGCACATCATGACCTGTGGCCAGACCGATGAAAGTCCGGCTCGGATCGGGAGGGGGTTGGTCGCACCACCCGCCGCCCCAGACGGCGAGCGTTCCGTCGGACTTCAGCCCCACGCTTTGCTCGTCTCCCGCGGCAATGGCGGTGAAGTGACCGGCAGGAGGGTCGCATTGGCGATGGTCGTTGGCGCCCCAACCTACCACCGACCCGTCGGACTTCAGCGCGAGACTATGCCGGTAGCCGGCTGATATCGCCACGAACCAGCGTTGGGCGACGGCACATCGCACTGCCCGGAGAAGGTCAGTCCCCAGGCGACCACGGTCCATCCGACTTCAGGCCCAGCGCGTGCGCCGCGCCCCCGGAAACCGCCACGAAATCGGCGTTCGGCTTGGGGATGTCCAGTTCGCCTTCTCCGTTGTAGCCCCACCGCATGCGCCGCGCCAGGCGGGGCCGAGCACCCGATCCCTGCGTCGGCGAGACAGCCCGTCCCATACAGAGGTCCTCAAGGACCGGCAGAGTCCGATGAAAGGCCTACGGACTGGTCTCGTTATCAACGACCTGCTATGATCATGTCGCCGAACGGAACCCGGACGGTACAGCAAGTGATGGATCGCGAAGCTGATCCGCCGCGCCGAGGATGCAGGTCCAATACCGATCGCCGGCATCATCAACCAACCACCGGAAGGATGACATCGATGCATCGACATCACCCCGTGCGCTTGCGGCGCCTGACCCCGCTCCGGGTCCTCGCCGCCAGCGTGACCTTTCTGAGTTGCCTCGCTTCCAGCGGTCCGGCCAGATCCGTGCTGATTCTCGACCAGGCTTTCGAGCCCGCGAACCCGGACATCGTCTACGAGTTCAATCCCCTGAAACGCGCCCAGACGTTCACCGTGGGGGTCACGGGACAGCTCGTCGGCTTCGAAGTGTTGATCGATCCGCGCGGCGCGAGCGGGCTGGAGCCCTTTCGCATCCTCCCCACCGTCGACGGCGTGCCGGTCTACGGGGCCGACCCTCTGGCCTCGGCCCTGATCCGCTACAACGGCGACCTCGATTTCTTCGCCGCCGACATCACGGCCTTCGACCTGCAGGTGACCGAGGGGGACGTGCTGGCGCTCGTGGACTGGGGCGACGATCCGGAGACCTCCCCTCAGGGCCCGGGTTGGGCCGGCCGCACCACCCCGCCGCTCTATCCCGGGGGCGACCTCTACTCCACCACCTTCGACGACCCCGAGGTGTTCGTCTGGCAGAACGGGACCGATCTCGGATTCCGCACCTGGGTGGACTCGACCGCGCAGCCCATTCCCGAGCCGGGCGGACTCGCTCTGCTGGGGCTCGGCCTCGCCGCCGGGGCCGTGGCGCTGAAGCGCCGCCGCTTCTGCTAGGTCAATCAGTTGCGCGCGGCAACCGCGCTCTCGATCGGGATCAGGTTGCCGCGCTCGTCATCGAGCTGGAAGCGAAAGTCCACGATGCGCGGATAGTGCGGATCCACGTGGAAGACGACCTCCCGCACGGGCATGGCGGAGACGCGCGTTCCCGTGCTGTCGACGATGGTCTGGAGCTGCTCGCTCCACTCCAGGCGGGCCTGGACATCACCGTCCACCCCCAGGATCGCGAGCCCGTTGCCGGAATCGGCAGGCGCTTCACGGTCAGGGAGCTGGTAGGCCCGCACGGACGCCCCCTCGCGAACCGCGCGGCTGATGGCGGTGGCCAGGAGCGTCGCCTCGTTCTGGCCCAGGACCTTCTTGGCGCCCGCCTGCAATCCGCGCATGCTGGAGAGGTAGATGCCGCCCGCGAAGAGCAGGACGAGCATGCCGAGCAGGACGCCGATCACCATTTCGACCATCGTGAAGCCGGCGGAAGAAGACCGCCACCTCGCGGGATACCCGGCGACCGGAGACGCCTCAGAACGGATAGCGGCCATCCCAGGTCTCCTTCCAAGCGATCTTCTCGTAGGTCCCGGTCATGGGAAACCCGGGCGGCGTCTGACCGGTCACCCGTGTGTCATAGTGGTAGTCCTTCTCGTACCCTGACACCCGGACTCCACCGTTGCTCGCCGCGACCGGACCCCGGACCTTCTGGATCACTCCCCCCCAGATGGTGAGCGTGCCGCGCAGGACGCCGTTGCGATAATCGCGGGCCGTCATCGAGGTGTTCAACGCCATCAGGATGCCGTCGATCTTCAAGTCGTAGGTGGGCAGCGGATCGATGCTGTCATCGTATTCCAGGACGATGTTGCGCTCGGCCACCAGACCCAGCATGTCATCACAGCCGGGCAGGGGAGCGCCGGCGGCGTCGGCCCCGGCGTAAAGGAGGTCGTCGACGATGATGATGTCCCCCTGGCTGGAGGCGGTGAGGGATCCGTCGAGCAGACCCGAGATGGTCAGATCTCCCTCGCAGTAGATGACCTTGTTGTCCAGGGAGGCGATTTCAATCGAGGTTCCTTCCTCCCAGTCCTGTCCTGTCTCCTTGTAGCGGAGCCAGCCTGGGCTCACGATGCTGTCAGGATTGGTCCCGACGCGCCCGAGGTGCACGGTCGCCGCCGCCGGGAGGTAGAGGCCGCCGTTGAGCGACTCGTCCCTGAGGTCGCGGACGGTCTCGGGAAAGGGGATCGCGGGGACATTCAACTCGTAGCCTTCGGCAAAGACCGGGTCGTTTCCGTGCACCGGCCACTCCTCCGGTCCCACCACGGGGTAGACCTGGTAGGCCAGCATGTGATCGGAAGACGACGTGACCCTTCCCAGAAAGGTCGGCGTGCCCCGGATGTTGAACGTTCCATTGGTGTGGACCCGGCCTTCGAGCACGTCGCCGGAGCCGAACCAGATCGGGCCGCCCGCGTCGGTGCGTTCCTCATCGGTGAAGTAGGCGAACTGCGCGAAGCAGGTCAGGCGCACCTGCTGGCGAACCCGGCGTTCCTGGCCCCCGGAGCGCCCCACACTTTCGAGCATGAATGACTTCTCGGGCAAGTAGACAGAGGCGGTGTCGACCACCACGTTGACGGTATAGCTGCCTCCGTCCGGACCCGCCTCTTCCTCGAACACCAGCACGTCTTCGGCGGGAGGAGGATCCTGCTGCGCGATCCAACGGAAGGCCCGTTCTTTCCCTCCCTCCGCCAACCAGAAGGCGCGTTGCGAGTCGACCAGACGCTGGCTGCTCCGGACTTCCACGCCGGCGAGATCGAGCAGCCCCGCGCCCAGGATCGCCATCGCGAAGACAAGGATCGTGACCGACGCCAGGGTCTGCCCGTCTTCTCCGCGTCCTCGCTCCCGCGCCCGCCCGAAACAGGCCGGAGCGCACCCTTGCCGGCCGGATCCCTGTGTGGTTCGTCTTTCAAGGCGGTTCATGCTTCTTCTCCACCGCCGCGCGGCGCGTCAGTTCCGATAGACCATGGACGCCAGCCGAACCTGGCGCGTTGCTTCCCGTCCGGCGGGCCAGCTCACCGTCGCGGTGATCGTCTTGATGTCGGCCTCAGGTTCGTCGTCCAGGACTTCCACCTCGATGGCGTAGGGGACCGAAGCGACCCGGCGATCGTCCTCCCATCCGCTGGCGCCGCCGAACCCTTGAGCGAGCGTCCGCTCCAGCGCGTCCTGGGCCAGCAAGGCCGCGACCCTCTTGCGTTCTTCCTGGTCGAACCAGGTGCGCCCCTTGGCAAAGAACTCCACCATGCCGACCGAGACCAGGCCCAGTATAAGGGTGGCGATCATGACCTCGAGCAGTCCGACGCCCGCGGCCCTGCTACGACGGGTGTTGCGGTAACGCCGGCTTGTGGTCATCTCGTCCTCCGCTTGCACACCAACGGCCCTCAAGTGCTTTCGACCTGTCGCGTCGGCTCGGCCAGGAGCCCTCTTGCGCAGAATGATTGTTGCTCGAAGGGTGGTCGGACACTCCCGCGCCACCGCGAGGAACGCCGGTATGGCGCGGCGGAATGGTACGCAATCTTTGCCATCGACGAAGCGGACGGCACGGCCGGGTTCCACCTGTGCGGGGAAGCCGCTTCCATCCTGCCACATCGCCTGCGCTCTGTGAAATACAAGATCCGGACCGGTCCCCGCCCGCGATGAGGCGACCTGAGTTGCCGGGGAGGCGAGCGTCGGCTCGAGCCGCTCACCGTTCGTCCCGGAGCTTTGGTCGTCTGGGGGATCATGGCGCGACGGAGTGACGACCGTTCGTGCCGTGACCTCGGTCCATTTCGGGCATGATGTCGTGACTGAGTCACCCTCGGCCGAGCCCCCGGACCGAACGACGTGGTTTCGACATCAAATCGCGGTTCACCACGCCGTGCCCGGCCCGGCGCGACGGCGTCCCCGTCGTTCCACCGACATCCGGTCGTCGATACTTCGGCGGCTTCGGGGCGCCGGGGCTTGGAGGGTCGCTCGCCACACATGACCGGATCTACAGTCGCGACGCAGGCATGGCTGTGAGCCCACCCAAAGCCAGGACTGGCCATTCATTTGCCGATCCGCCAAGTCATGCCGTCGATCGACGGTGTAACGGAATGGAAATTGGCCTGTTTCCTGAGATGTGGAAAATGACCTGTCACTTAATCGTTGCACTTGAACAAGCTTCTTGTTGTCGTGGGGGTGTTGTTTATACACTCCAGCCTGGTCGCTGGCGCTGATCGCGAAAGAGCGGACGATCGGAGCCTCGCCGCGCACAACCGGTCCCGGTTTCTGCGGAGTGCCGCGGTTCTATATGTGGGGATGACCCTGCGAGCAGGAGCTCGCCATGGCCCCAGAACCCGGCAGGCCCATCCGCTCCCCGGCTGCCGCCATCCGGCCCACGCACCAGCTCGCGACTCAGGAGTCGCGGCCAACGCCATCGCCCCGCCTCAAGCGAGGCCGCAACGAAGCGACGACGCCCCACCGGCGGCAGCCAACCGCTCGCCGGTCGCAGAAACTTCGAACCCAGGTCCGTCTGAAGTGCGCCCGATCGCGCGTCCCAAGGAGAACTCCGCGATGATCCGACCCGGTAGCGCCACGCTCGGCGAGTTGCTGATCAACTCGCGACGTATCTCGCCGGGCCAGCTCGAAGAAGCACTGGCGGAACAGGCCTCAACCCGGCAGCGGCTGGGGGAGATCCTCTGCCGGCTGGGCTTCTGCACGCCGGACGACCTCATGGACGGCCTGGCTTCCCAGTTCGATCTCCCACGCTTCGACCCGGCCGCCCACGCCGTCGAGCCCTCCGCGCTCGAACAGATCCCGGCCGAGTTTGCCCGCCGCCACCTCGTGCTGCCGGTGCGGATCGACCAGGAGACCTTGCACGTGGCCGTGACCGATCCGCTCGACGTCGAGGTGCTCGACCCGGTCAGGCGTTTTGCCGAACGGGCCGGACGCCGGCTCGGCCTGCTCCTGGCCACCACGGAGGCTCTCCAGGGGGTGGTCGAAAGGCACTATGGGCGCGCCGAGGGGGACCGTGACGTCCACCGGTTGATCACGAGCATCGTCGACGAGATGAGCGAGACGTCCTCTGACGAAGAGGAGTTCGATCCGCTCGAAACCGAACGCCGCGCGCGCGACGCCGGCATCGTCCGCCTGGTCGACCAGATCATCGGCCAGGCCGTACGGGAACGGGCGACGGACATCCACATCGAGCCACTGGAGCGTGGCCTGGTCATTCGCTACCGCATCGATGGGCTGCTGCAGGACTCGCTTCACCCGCCCCGCGCCGTCTACCTGGGACTGGTGAGCCGGCTCAAGATCCTCTCCAATCTCGACATCGCGGAAAGGCGCGCGCCCCAGGACGGCCGTTTTACGCATCGGACCGATGACCGGGTCGTGGACATCCGGGTTTCGGCCCTGCCGACGATCCACGGCGAGAAACTGGTGCTGCGCCTGCTCGACAAGTCCGGGTTCAGCTACTCGCTGCGGACGCTGGGCTTCTCCGAAACCGACTACGCGCATTTCCAGCGGGCCATCCACCGCCCGCACGGCATGGTCCTGCTCTCCGGCCCCACCGGATCCGGCAAGACCACCACCTTGTACGCGGCCTTGCTCGAGTTGCGCAACGAGGCGATCAACGTGCTCACCGTGGAAGACCCGGTGGAGTACCAGATCTCCCGCATCAACCAGGTCCAGGTCAATGAGCGCAAGCGCCTCACCTTCGCCAGCGCGCTCCGATCGTTCCTCCGGCAGGATCCGGACGTGATCATGGTTGGGGAGATCAGGGACCGGGACACCGCGGAGATCGCTGTCCGCGCGGCGCTGACCGGACACCTGGTCTTCAGCACGATCCACGCCAACGATGCTCCCTCTACGGCCACCCGTCTGCTGTCCATGGGCGTGGAGCCCTTCGCCGCGGCCAGCGCCCTGACCCTGGTGGCCGCCCAGCGCCTGGTGCGGCGCAACTGCCCTCACTGCCTGGTGGACTACGAGCCGGGCGAGGAGATGCTGATCGCGCTGGGCGATTCCGAGGAACTCCGGCGCGCCGGACGTCTGGCGCGCGGCGCCGGCTGCGCCGCGTGCGGAAACCGGGGCTACTCGGGTCGCATCGCCATCGTGGAGGTGATGCCCGTCACGCCGCGTCTGCGCGAGTTGGCCGCCGCGAGCCGCCCGGCGGATGAGATCCGTCAGGCCGCTCTGGCCGAAGGGATGAAGACCCTGCGTCGGAGCGGGTTGGAGAAGGCCCTGGCGGGTCTGACCACCCTCGAGGAGGTCGTGCGTGTCTGCGCCAGCGATGAATAGAGGGCCGTGCGCGCGCGGTCCGCTCACCGAATCGCCGAAGCCCGTCTCGAGCCCACGGCCGGGGTCAAAGGACGCTCGGCCCAACCGAGGTGCGGCCCGCGGGCAGGGACGTCGGCGCCGGCGTGATGATCTGAGTTGGAGCTGACAGAATGGGCACCTACGCATACGTCGCACGGCGTCGCGACGGTGAGGAAATGACCGGGGTCCTGCCCGGCGGAAGCCTGGACGAGGTGGTCGATCGTCTCCACGGACTCGGCCTGGTCGTCCTGCACGTTTCCGAGCACAAGAGCTCCACGGGCACACTGCCGCTGGCCGGCCGGATCGGCTCGTCGCTGCGCCCGCGCGCCGGCGCCCGAGAGCTGGCTCTTTTCACACGGCAGCTCGCCACCGTCCTGGCCGCCGGCATCCCGCTGGCGCGGGGGCTCCGCGGCCTGGGAGCCGACGCCGGAAGCCGGACGATGTCGCGCGCCGCTCTCGACGTCGCGCTGCGCCTGGAGCGCGGCGAGGGCCTGGCCGACGCCATGTCCGCTCACCCCGAGGCTTTCAACCGGATGTACGTGAGCATGATCCGGGCCGGCGAGCGATCCGGCACCTTGGAGCAGATCCTGGAGGACCTGGCGAGCTACCTGGAGAAGGTGGATGCGATCCGAACCAAGGTCCGCTCCGCCATGTCGTATCCGGTCTTCGTCCTGGTCTTCGCCCTGGCTGCCTCGGCGTTCCTGCTCCTGAAGCTGGTGCCAACGTTCGTCCAGATCTACGGCGATCTCGGACAGGAGCTGCCTCCCCTGACCCGCGGCGTCATCATGGTCTCCAACCTGGTGCGGGAGCACAGCGCGCTTGCCGCGTTGGTCCTGGGCGCGGTCATGCTGATCGGCTTTCTCTGGAGTCGTACCCGGCGCGGGCGTTTCGCCCTGGACCTCTTCGTCCTCCGTGTTCCGATCTTCGGCCCGATCATCCGGAAATCGGTGCTCGGCCGTTTCTCCAGGACCTTCGGCGTGCTTCTGCGAACCGGGCTCCCCCTGCTGGACGCGCTCGAGCTCGTCCGCGGCGCGTCGGGCAATGCTGTCCTGGCCCGCGCCATCGAGGACGCTTCGGCCCGCATCTCGGAGGGTGCGGGGATCACCGACGCGTTCCGGGCGACCGGCCGCTTTCCGGAGATGAGCCTGCAGCTGATGTCCACCGGGGAGGAGACCGGTGACCTCGACGCCCTGTTGATCAAGGCTTCGGAGTTCTATGACCGCCAGGTGGAGGCCTCGGTGCACAGCCTGACCTCGTTGATCGAGCCGGTCATGGTCGTCCTGGTGGGCGGCCTCATCGGCGTGGTCGTCGTCAGCATGTTCCTGCCGATCTTCAACCTGGGCGACGCTGTCATCAAGGGAGGCTACCAGTTCTAGGCGGCCCGCCGGCCGCCATTGACGAAGGCCGCGCGGGCGGACCCGGGACCGGCGCGGCCCCAGCATACCGGGTGATCTGTACAACATGCAGTTTGAAGGAGGAGTTATGAACAGGAAACCGCGCAGAAAGCGCTCCGACGGCTTCACGATGATCGAACTGATGGTCGTGGTCGTGATCGTGGCGGTCCTCTCCGCCATCGCGATTCCGATGTACGGCAAGTACGTCAAGAACGCGCGGCTCAGCGAGGCGACCGCCCGCATCGGCGAGATCCTGACGTCGTGCAAGGCCTACGCCCAGGAGCACGTGGACGAGAACAACGTCCCGCAGTGGCCTGCCGGGGCCGATGGGATCGTGGACCTGAGCGACACCGAGTTGTTCAGCTACGCGATCACCTCCGGGGGCGGCTCTCCCGCCGACGCCACTCCTCTGACGATCCGCGCCACGGGCAAGGAAAAGATGACCGGCGTCACGGTGGATGTGACGGTCAACAGCATCTCCTCCAATGGAGGTCCTCCGATCGTCGCCGGGCTCTGAGAGCGGTCTCGCCGGGGATCCCGCGTGCCGTGCCGCTCGGGGTCCCCGCCGGATCGAGGCCCGGCCCCACCTCGTTCGGGGGCAGCGGGCTTCCTCCGCCGACCGGTCGACGCGTCAACCGGACACGCGCCATCGAGGCACGCGTCGTTCGAAAACGCGGCTCCTGACACGCGTCACTCGGACGCGCGTCACCCCGACACGTGCCGTTCGGACAGGCGCGCTTCAGACGAGCGCCATTCGGACACCACCGTCGCGGCCTATGGCCGCAAGAGGTGCCGCCCCACCATGCTTTCGGGAAAAGCCAGAACCGGCATCGACCTCGGTACGGGCTCCATCAAGCTCGTGCGGGTCAGCGGCGGATCACAGCCAGTGATCACCCACCTCGGGGTTGAACCCTGGGATCCCGGCGACCCTGCCCATCAGGTGACGCGGGTAGCCACATCGCTGCGTCGCCTTCTTCACCGGCTGCGCCTCAGCGCCAAGCAACTGGGCACAATCACGGTCGGACTTGGAGGAGACGACGTCAGCCTGCGCGAAGTTCTCATGCCCCTGCTCTCACCGGAGGAGTTGAAGCTCGCCCTTCCGTTCGAGTCGCGCCGGCACCTGTACCTGCGCGACGTTCCGGATCCGATCCTGGACGCGCAGATCCTTGGCCCGGCCGAGACGCCCGCCTCCGAACCGGCGCGCGCCGGCCTCGCCCAGACGAGCATCCTGGAGGAACGTGACCCACCGCCTCCGCTGCTCACCATGGCTGCCATGCCGGCGCCTGCCCTGTCCGCGACGCCTAGCGTGGGCGCGACACCTGCCCTGTCGGCCACGCCTGGTGTGGGCGCAACACCTGCCCTGTCCGCGACGCCCGGAGTCGGCGCCACGCGCCGGATGCCTCCAACGGCAGGAGCGCCGGTGGCCCAGACACACGAAGGCACGACGGAACGCATCTCCGAGCCGCCCCAGATGCGTGTCCTGATCGTCGCCACCCCGAAGAGCCGGCGAGATGTCCCCCTCGCCGTCCTCGCGCGCGTCGGCCTGATGGCTCAGGTGGTTGACGCGGAGCCGCTGGCCGCCCTCAACGTTCTTCTCTGGTTGACTTCCCGCGGGAACGCGGCCGAGCACAGTCTCGGCGGCGGCCCGACGGATGCCGCCGGGCCGGGCGGCCACTCCTCGGCACTGGCGCTGGCCGATGTGGGCCACGACCGGGTCGCCCTCCATCTCACCCACCGTACCGGGGGGCTTCTCAGCCGTTCGTTGGGCCCACCCCCTCCCGCTTCCGGGGAGCTCGAGGCGATGGAACGCTGGTCGGACGAACTGGCCGCTGCGGTGCAGGAGACTCTGCTGTTCTACCGGGGGCGCTACCGCCGTGAGGTGCCCGCCGTATACCTGTCCGGGGGAGGTGCGCTCATCCCGGGGCTGCCCGAGCGTCTGGAAAGATCCCTCGGGCGAGAGGTGCTGGTGTGCAACCCGTTTCTCGGAATGGATCTGGCCGGCAGGCTCGGGCCCCTGGCCGGTCCCCTGGCTCCTCGATTTGTCACCGCCTGCGGCCTTTGCCGCTGGTGGGAATGACGGGGCGGTAGAGCCATGTCTCTGTACAAGATCAACCTCTATCCGGAACAGGCGGAAAGGCGGCGTGCCGTTTCCCGGAGGGTCGGACGGTCCGCCCTGCTCACGGCGCTGCTCGCGGTCGAGATCCTGCTGGTCGGGTGGCTCTTCGTGAGCGGGATGCTGCTGCGGGAGAAGGCCGGCGGTTTGCGGGCCGAGATCGCGCGCCTGTCCGAGCAGATCGCCTCGACCCCGGCCCCCGGCCCCGAGATCGAAACCGCGCGCGATCTGCTGGAGACGCGCCGGGCCCGGATCGACTGGGCGCCCAAGCTGGCCATCCTGCCGGAGATCGTGGAAGGTCCCTTCCACTTGCGGAGCGTCTCCTGCCGGAGGTTCGCCGGCAACCGCCCCAGCTCGATGAGCTTGGAGATTGTCTCCCTGGATCGCGGGCATCTCGACCCGGTGGCCATCGTCCTGCAGCGCCTGGAGCACGACGACCGGGTGCGGCGCGACCTGCCGGAGGTCCGGCTCGGAACGGTGGAGGACGGCATGTACGGCCGCTACATCATCCACTGCGAGTCCCCGCCTGGCCGCGAGCCCGCGGACGGCCGCGAGTCATCCGGAAACAGGACGCCGGGCACCGGCGCGGTGTCGGCAGGCAGCAGGGAGCGCGCCGGCCGCGATGAATCCGGTCAGGAATCCGCGGGGAGGGTCCCGTGAAAAAGACCATGGCCGAGTTGCGCCTCCGCCCCTTCGTGGCCGTCGCCGCGATTGTCTTGTCGGCGGGGCTGCTGATCGATGCGCTGCTGGTCGGCTCCGGACTCTCGGAAGTTCGCTCCCTGCGGGCCCGGCGCGACACCCTGAGCCGCCAGTTGGCGACGAACCGGGCTACGGACGAGGAATACCGGGAGCTGGGCCGGGTGCTCCCCGCGGCCGTCCCTCCCGCGGACGCCGAAGAACGTCCCGAGGATCCGCTCGCCACGCTGGGACGCGCCGTCAGCTTGACCGGCCTGCAAGGAGCGTCGCTGGCCGCGGGATCGATCTCCTCCGCCCCCAGGACAAGGCGGCAGAGCTTCTCGCTGGAGGCCGAAGGGCGCTACGACCAGATCGTGCGGTTCGTCCGCATGGTTGAAGGAGGATCCAAACTCATCTCCATCGATGCCATCTCCATCGCCGCCAGCGAAGGCGGTTCGCTGCTCGAGTGCCGCGTCGACTTGTCCATCCACCAGCGCGGCGCGGGCCGGCCGCGGGGCGGCCGCCGATGAAGCTCCTCGAGCCGGGGGATCGCGCCTTCCCCATGGTCGTGGGAGCGATCATTCTCTGCATTCTTTACTTCGCTCTTCGCACGGAGCGGACCGTCACCGAGGTCTTGAGGATTCAGTCTTCTGGGCAAGGGGTTTCCAGCAACGCGGCCGCGGGGCAGACAGCGCCCGGTCAGCGCGCCACCGGCCCGGCGCGAACTCGGCAACTGCTGCGCGAGATCTCCGAGAGGGACAGCCTGATCGCCGCCTCCGTCCCGCGTGGACGGGATCCCTTCGCGCGGCCCGTGGCGGCGCCGCGACCGGCTCCGGCGGCGGCGGCAGCTCCCACCTTCGTGGAGACGCAACCCGCGCTGCGGGCCATCGTGTTCGATGAGGTCGATCCCAACGTCCAGATCAGCATCGACGGCCGGACTTCTCCCTGGCTCCGACCGGGGGACGTCTTCGAGGGATGGCGGGTGATCCGGATCACGGCCGGTTCGGTTCATCTCTACAAGGGCGACCGTCTTGTTGAACTCACTTCTCCCTAGGAGGACCTGATGCCACGCCGAGTCATCATGATTCTGGGCCCTCGGGAGGTGCCGTTGGCATCTCGCGGTCAGGATGTCGCTCCGTCGGTTCGGTGGCGCGCGGGTCGTCAGCCACCGCCCGGGCGGCCGCCGCTTGCAGCCCATCCGGCCTCCATCCTTCGTGCGGCGGCGCTGACGGTGGCGTTGGCGGCGCTGCTGTCTTCGCTGATGGGGACGCTCCCGGCCTGTGCCCAGTCCCTGTCGCAGGCGGGGACGTCGGCGGCGCCCCCCTTGAGCCAGCAGCCCGAGCTGGTCACCCTCGACGCCGACAGCACCTCCCTCACGTCCATCTTGAAGATGCTGGCCTCGCGGAGCGGGCTCAACATCGTGACCAGCCCGAAAGTACAAGGGCGTCGCATCACCATCCACCTGCGCAACACCCCGTTGGATGACGCGCTCAACCTGATCGTCCGCGCGGCCGGGCTGGGTTATGAGCGGGTGGGCAACTCCATCCTGATCAGCGACATGGAAGGGCTGCAGTCTCCGGCCGGGTTCGCCACGCGCGTCTACGATCTACACCACGCCGACGCCGCCACCACGCGGACCATGCTGCAGGTGCTGGGGGCCGAAGTGGCCGCGGATCCGGTCGGCCAACGTCTGACGGTGCGGGCGAGCCCGTCGGTGCTGGAACAGGCGTCGGCCTTGATTGCCGAACTGGATCGCCGTCCTCCCCAGGTCCTCCTGGAGGCTCGCCTCATCGAGGTCAACACGACCGAGTTGCTTGAGGTGGGGATCGACTGGGAGCGTCTGATGCGGTGGAGCACCGTCATCACGGAGGGGCGTCCCGACCCCAGCCGCCAGGGCGAGCTTCCCGATGACCTCGACTACGTCGAGATCGACAAGTCGGGAGACTATCATCGGCAGGTGGCGGCCTTCCGCGTCGCGATCGAGGCGCTCCTGACCGATGGCTCCGCCCGGCTTCTCTCCAACGCCAATGTGGTCACTCTGGCCGGCCGTCCCGCCGAGATCTTCGCGGGAGAAACGGTGCCCGTCGTCATCACCTCGCTGCAGAACCCCGGATCCTCCGGCGTGCTGCAGACCGTGCAGATCGAGAAGATCGATGTGGGAGTCAAGCTCAGCATACTTCCGCGAGTCTCGGGGGACGGCTACATCACCACGCTGGTGGAGCCCGAGATCTCGCGCATCATCCGTTTCGTCGGTCCGGACAGCGACCTGCCCCAGACCTCCACCCGGCGGGCTTCGACGCTGGTACGGGTGCGCGACGGGGAGAAGATCTTCCTCGGCGGGCTCCTGAGCGACGAGAAGCGGAGCACGGTGAAGAAGGTCCCGTTGCTCGGACAGATCCCGCTGCTGGGGCACCTCTTCAGCCACCGGCGCGACGAGACCGATCGCCTGGACCTCGTCATCGAGATCACGCCCCGGGTGGTGGGAGATGAGAGCGCGACTGTTCCCCAGGCCCCAGAGATCCCGGGGAGGCGGCAGTGAGAAACCTGTCGATCGCGACGGGAGGAGACCGATCGTTGAACCTGCCAACGGTGCCGCGAGGAGACAGATCGTGGAACGCTTGACCCAAGTGCTGCGCGAGGGCGTGCGCCGGCAAGCCTCGGACATCCTCATCTCGGCCGGCTCTCCGGTCACCTACCACGTCTTCGGCGTCTTGCAGCGCGCGGAACCCCCGATTCCCTTGACCGCGGAGGACACCCGGATCCTGGTGCTGGAACTGCTGGACAGCGATCAGCAGAGAGAACTCGAGGACCGCGGCGAGATCGACACCTCGGTGCACATCCCCGAGGTGGCCCGCTTCCGGGTCAATGCCTTCCGTCAGAAGTCGACCCTGGCCGCGGTTCTGCGGGTCGTGCCCTTCCAGGTGCCGCGCTACACCGAGATCGGCATCTCCGATCAATTGTTGATCCGGTTGACCGGCATCCCCGACGGGCTCGTCCTGGTCACGGGACCGACCGGGGCGGGCAAGTCCACCACGGTGGCCAGCCTTCTCCAGTATCTCAACCTGGAGTCGGAGAAGGCGCGCCACATCATCACCATCGAGGATCCGATCGAGTTCATGATCGAGTCCAGCAACTGCGTGGTCGACCAGAGGGAACTCGGCGTCGACACGCGCAGCTACGCCTCGGGCCTCCGCTCGGCGCTGCGCCAGATGCCGCACATCATCTTCGTCGGCGAGATGCGGGACCGGGAGACGATCGAGATCGCGATGACCGCGGCCGAGACCGGCAACCTGGTCATCAGCACTCTCTCCACCCAGTCGGCCTCGAAGACAGTCAACCGGATCGTCGACGTCTTCCCGGTGCACGACCAGAACGAAGTCCGCGCCCGCCTCTCCCTCAGCCTCCGCGCCACGATCTCCCAGGTCCTGCTGCCTCGCCGCGACCGGAGCGGGAGAGTCGCCGCCCGGGAGGTCCTGTTCGTGAACAACTCGGTGGCCAATCTGATTCGCGAGGGAAAGGTCCACCAGATCAACAACGTGATCGCCGGCGCCCGCGCCGAGGGGATGATGCTCCTCGATGAATCGCTGCTGCAGCTCTACCGCGACCGGCTGGTCGACGCGGCCGACATCGTCACACGCCTGCAGGACCCCGAGCGGATGCGCGCCGTGGTGGGCTCCTGAAAGTGCATTCAAAGATGTATTCCCGGTGGTTTTCTTCCTCGTTTCGCCATCAGAACGGTTGGCTGCCGTGTCCGCTGGGTCGCGGTACGCGGCTCGTCCCCGAACAACGGAGGGCATACCATGGTTGAGCGACTGCTGACCCGGCTACGGCTGCGGCGCGTCCTGGACGCCTGGACCGGGTACCACGACCTGATCACCAACAGCCTGGGCGATCCGATCGCGTCGCAAACCGAGGAGACGCGGTTCCTGCGGATCAAGGCCGAGGTGGCCGGCGCGATTCCGTTCCTGGCCTCGATCTCCCCTGTCGAGTTGCACGAGGAGTCGCAGCGCTCCCTGGCGAAGCTCGACCAGCTCCTTCGGCGTCACCGGACGCTGGTGGCGGATCAACCCCTGAACCCGGTGGAGCGCGAGGCTTTCGAGGAGGAGTGGCACGACCTGTACATTTTCTTGTGCAAGTTGCGCGGCGCC
This sequence comes from Candidatus Eiseniibacteriota bacterium, assembly GCA_029569475.1. Next base: position 15,475 of record JAKQSZ010000019.1, read on the forward strand.
TCCGCCCGCGGAGGTGGCTCGCGCGAGCGCGCGGCCGGACTCCCGGCCGGTGGCGGATGGCGGGGCCGCCCGGCCGTCGGGCGCGGAGCCGCCGCCGGGTGGAAATGGTTCGGCAACGTGGCGGCGTTCGCAGTGAAGCTGCTGCTGATCGGGGTCCTGCTCTTCCTTCTCGGCCGCACCTTCGGATTTCACGGGGTGGATTCCCGTCCCGCCCTGGACGCGCCTTCTTCGGCGGAAGGGGCTTTGCGGAACTTCAGCGGCGCCCTGCAGGAACTGGCCGGCGGCGTCTCCCAAACCGCGCAGCCCTTCCTCTCCTCCTACGGGATGCTGGCCGCGGCAGTCGCCGGGCTGGCTCTTCTCCTGGGACTTGGCTATTGGGTCTTCGCTCGCGGATAGAGCTTCACTGCTGCTTCGCAGGAACCTGGACCGGGCCGCAACCGGGGGGGCAGATTCACGGCCATGGAAAGATCGACTTGATTCTGCCCCAACTCGATCCTTGAACCGGAGAAGGGTCGCAGGGGATCACCTCCGCGCCGATCGCCAGGGCCTGTGTAGGTCCGAATGGGTATGCGCCCGGCGAACCACATCTGTTCGTGAGCGGCGCGAGCGGATACCGTCCGGTGGATGGATGACCAGCGTGCAATAGCGGGTCGCGAACCCGTGTGCGGCGATCGGGGCCGTCAGTCGGTTTCGGTCTGCGACTTC
>JAKQSZ010000023.1 GCA_029569475.1 Candidatus Eiseniibacteriota bacterium
GGACGGATCGGCGGCGGGGTCCGTTCCACCCGGCGGCTGACCATGTTGACGACGTGACGACACCAGGAGTGGCAGGAGCGAGAAACGAGCCCAAACGGTCTCGTCATGCCGAAGAATCCTCTGGCGCGGTCAACTGGCCGCCTCCGCCTTCGGCTATGTCGGTCTCGCAACACTATGCCTTCCACAACCTAGATCTTTGGCTCGGGCGCGCCGAAGAGGGCCCACTCCTCGCGCGCGGGGCCATAGGAGCCCGGGACGGTCAGCCCGGCCTGGCGCATCAACACCGTCATCTGCCCCCGGTGGTGCGTTTGGTGAGTTATCAGGATCAGGAGGGTGATCCCGCGGGGCCATGACTTGCCGTACATGTCATCGGCCTGCTGCAAGGTCGCGTCGGTCCACTCCCCGTGCACCCGATCCGTCAAGGCCTTCGTGGTCTCGCGGTAGGCATCGGCGATCTCTCGGGCCGTCGGCGGCAGCGGCGACTCCTCCTCGATCGTGCCCAGAGCGAGCCCGGTCCGTCCCATCATCTCCGGCATCGAGGTCACGATGTGCCACGCGATACGCCCAAGCGTGCGGTCCTTCGGACCGACCTGCTGCCCCAGAGACGCGTCGGTCAGCGAATCGAAGATCTTCTGCGTGACCTTCACTTCGTTTGCCCAAAGTGCCAGGAAGTCCTCAACCTTGTGAAACATGACTCCTCCTTTCCGGCCCCCGTTGGCCGGACGCGTTGTGAATCGGGGAAGACCTCCGCGTCGTCTCGGATCGGAGAAAACAGGCGCCGTCGTCGTCAGCGTTCCTCCCTGGTGAACTCGACCTGGCGCAGGTGTTCCGCCGCCCGCTCGGGCGAGGTGACATTGATGTAGATCCCCGAGCCGATCTCGAAGCCGGCGGCGGTGGTGACCCGTGGCGTGATGGCGAGGTACCAGTGAAGGAAGCGGACGTCCTCGTCGCCACTGGCCGCCGACCGGATGAAGTAGTTGTAGTCCGGCGCGCTCAGGCGACGGCGAATCCGCCGGAGGGTATCCTTCAACAGCCCGGCCAGGTCATCCATCTCCCGGTCGTTGATCCAGGAGAAGGCGGCGTGGTGGCGCTTCGGAAAGATGCGGGTTTCGTACGGAGAGCGAGAGGCGAAGGGACAGAGGGCCACAAAGTGCTCGGTCTCCCGCACGATCCGCACGCGTTCAGAGAGTTCCCCCTCGATCATCTCGCAGTAGGCGCAGCGGCCGTTCGTGTCGTAGTGGAAGAGGGCATGCCGCCAGGGCTCCCGGACGTGCGGAGGAACGATCGGCGTCGCGATGATCTGCGAATGCGGGTGCTCCAGAGACGTCCCCGCTGCCGGACCACAGTTGCGGAAGATGGTGACCAGGTTGACGCTGGGCACTGCTGCCAGGTAAAGGTGGCGCGCGCGATAGGCCCGCAGCATATCCCGCACGCCATCGACGGGCTGCGCATCGGGACCCCGGTCATGGTGCGGGGTCTCGATCACCACCTCCGCGATGCCGTGGCCGCCGGCGGCGAGGAAGGGGCCGTGCATGCGCCGGCTTCCCGGGTCGCCCGGATCCAGCGGAGCGAATTTGTTGGGCACCACCCGCACACGCCAGGAGCCGGAGGCTTCGATCACATGGACCGGCCCAGGAGTCATATCCTCGTGCCCGGCACAGAACGGGCAGTCCTCGCGAAAGGCCGGGACGGCGGGCTTCGGCGCTTGCTGTTCGGGAAAATCCGCGGGCCGTTGGGCACGCTCCTCGGCCACGATGACCCATTCTTTCGTGATGAAGTTCTGCCGGAACTCAGCCATCTCCCCTTGCTCCTCCAGCCCACCCGTCCAGCGCAACGCGGTGGATGCGGGCTTGTCCGACCGCGGTGGATGCGGGCTTGTCCGACGTCGTGGCAGGGTGACATGAGTCGTCCGCGTCACTTGTCGACGCGTTCCGTCCGGAAGCAGCATACGGCATGTAACCGCCCTGGGGGTTGGGGATCTCCTGTGACCTCGGACAATGGATGGGTCCGGACCCTGTCCTGACCAGCCCTCGATCTGGATCGGACGACCTGATAGCCTCGGTAAAGAACTGGGGGACGGATCCGGCCGCCGCAGGGGGACAGCGACAGGGAATCGGCGACACTACGTGGGCGACACGACGTGGGCGGCACGGAGTCGGCGGCACGGATTGGGGCCGCATGGGGTGGGCGGTACGGAGTCGGCGGCTTCGAGTCGGCGGCAAGGAGGGGGTGTGGGACTCGGGGAGTCAGCGAGCAGGTCGAAGCAGGCGTGGATGCCGCTCCAAGGAGCCGGCAGCACCCTTCCTCACAGGTGTACGGACCGCGATTCCGGCCGAAAGGTGTTGCCGCGGGCAAATCCCCTGGACGTCATCGCAGGGACGGCTGCCCTGGCAGCCGCGTTGATTGCCGGTTGCCTCCTTCCGCCACAGCTCGGCCGCGCGCCAACGCCGGGTCCCGCGTTCCCACGATCCGACAGCGCGCCCCCGGCGGGAGTCCCGTCTTCAGAGCCGGCCGACCGAAGGGAAACCGCGGCGCCGCAACGCGGCGGCGCACCCGAGCCGGCCTCTCCCGGCGCGGAAAGATTCCCCGAGCGGGGCTCCGGGGCGCCCGCGAGACTCCCTGCGGAAACCGGCCCTCTCGGCGACGAGCACACGGAGCGCTCCGACATCTACGACGATGAGATCCCCGAAGAGAACGATCCGTACAGCGACGGGATCTCGGAAGAGGACGACCCTTCCGGCGACGGGGCCTCGAAGGAGGACGATCTTCGCGGCGGCGGGGTCCCGGAAGTGCGCGACCCCAACGGTGATGAGTTCTCGGAAGAGGGCGGTTCCTACGATGAGTCAACCACCGCCCGCTTGCTGGAGGCCGCGTCGCGCGATCTGGCGGTGGCCGATTCGCTCGTCCATGCAGGCGCGCTCCGGCCGCTGGCCGCTCCCGCGCGCGATCGCCTGGAATCCGCTTGGGAGCTTTCGCGGCAGGCCCGACGGGCAGCCGACCGGGGAGACGCGGTTGTGGCCTCCGAGCTGGCCGCCCGGGCCCGTTCCACCGCCGCGGAGGCGTTGCGTCCATGATCGGATCACGCATCGACAGCCTGGGTCAGGGCTCCAGCGCGCGCCGGACCCTCTGGGACTACTTCCAGATCCTGGTCGGCGCCCTTCTCGTCGCCTTGGGCACGAATCTCTTCTTCGTCCCGAACAACGTGGTTTCCGGCGGCATCACGGGCATCGCCATCCTGGCGCACACGCTCTTTCACACGCCGGTCGGCGTCGGGGTGTTCGTCCTGAACATTCCCCTGCTCTATCTCGGCTGGCGGCACGCCGGTGGTCACCGGTTCTTCATTCGGACGGTGGTGGCGGTGGTGGTGCTGTCGGTAGGCATTGACCTGACGGCCCCCTACCTCGAATCTCCGACCTCGGACCGGCTGCTCATCATCTGCTACGGAGGCCTGTTGGACGGGCTCGGCCTCGGACTGGTGTTTCGCGGACGGGGCACGACCGGAGGAACCGACATCCTGGCGCGCCTCGCCCACCGCTTCCTGGGCCTGCAGCTCGGGCAGTCCCTGCTCATCATGAATGTCGTGATCTTCGCCGGAGCGGCGTTTCTTTACGGTCTCGAGGCCGTCATGGTCGCCCTCGCCCTGGCGTTCGTCTCAGCGCGCGTGGTGGACCTGATCCAGGAGGGCTTCACCCACTCGAGGATGGCGGTCATCATCACCGACCGGCCCGAGGAGGTCTGCAAGGCTGTCTTCGCCCGGCTTTCCCGCGGGGTCACCATCCTCAGTGGCCAGGGCGGCTATAGCGGTCAAACCCGGCCGGTGCTGCTCGTTGTCATATCCGCTCCGGAACTGGTGCGCCTGAAACGGCTGCTGGCCGACGTGGACCCACAGGCCTTCGTCACCATCGCCCCGGTCAAGGAGGTCATCGGCGAGGGTTTCACTCCACTGCCGGCGGATCACGAGACGTGACCGGGGAGAGGTGATTCCACGCCGGTTCTCCCGATCAGCTCCAGCAACGCGACAGGCCAGGTAGAGAGCACATCGGCCAGGCGCATCGGGAGGAGCCCGCCATCGACTCCGTCGTCTGCGGCCGGCCTTCCCCCGGTGAAACGATCCTGCCAGACCCCGCCGAGGTCGGGGAGCAGAAGCCGAGTGTCCCCCCAGATCTCCTCTCCGACAGGATCGACCTCGACGCCTCCGGTCAGACCCAGCACCAGCCTCGGCACGACGACCAGGATCGCTTGTCCCGGGCGCCGGCGCAGGAAGGCGACGACGTGCGCGGCGCGCGCCCCTTTCACCTCGACCGGTTCGTACGATCCCTCGGAGAAGACCTCGGGGCAACGGCGCCGCACTTCGAGGGCGCGCCGGATGGTGTACAACTTCGCATCGCCGGAGGCCCGATCCTCCGGCAGAACCGGCCCGCCATCGGACGAGTGTCTCGTCAAGCCATCGAGCGCGGCCCGCCGTGCTTCGAAGTCCACCGGACGCCGGTTGTCCGGATCGACCATGCTCAGGTCCCAGAACTCGGTCCCCTGGTAGATGTCCGGAACGCCGGGGCAGGTGAGCTTCAACAACGTCTGGGAGAGCGCGTTGATCCGGCCGAAGTGGGCGATGCGCCGGCTGAAGGCGGAAACCTCTTCCCGGAACCGGCCGCGCCCCTCGCCGCTCAGACTCCACTCGATGAAGTGGGCGACCGCGGCATCATAGGCTTCGTTGGGATTGATCCAACTCGAGTGAACCTTCGCTTCCTTGACCGCCTTGCGCAGGTAGGAGGACAGCCGCTCGATGTACTCCGCCGGCGGCCGCCCGTCGAGCCCCGCCTCGGACTCCGCAACGGGCCAGGTGCCGACCAGGGTCTGATAGAGGAAGTACTCGTCGTTTCGATCGGGAGCGCGCTCGTCGTCGACCACGCGCCGGCCCGCGGCGTTGAGGCGGCGCCAGCGCGTGACGGTGGCCCGCCACTCCCCCGGCATCTCCGAGAGCACGGTCAGGCGCGCCCGGTGATCCTCGCCCCGTTTGGTGTCGTGCGTCGCCGTGGCCAGGAGGGTGTGCGGCCAGCAGCGCAGCCGGGTCTGGTTGCCCCGGTGGAACACATCCACCGGACGGCCGAACCGGTCGGGGTCGCCACCCACCTCGTTCAGCGCCAGCAGGCGGTTGTACACGTAGAAGGCGGTGTCCTCCGCGCCCTTGGCCATCACCGGACCGGTGACCTGCTGGAAGCGCAGGACAAAGCGGACGACCTCGGGCCGCTCGGCCTCGGCGAACTCATGGAGGTTGGCCAGCAGCAACACGTCCCTCAGAAAGTCAACCACCTCGCGCGCCGCACGCCGCACGCGGGTGCGGGCGCGCGCGACCGCCAGCTCGATCTCCTGCCGGTCCCCCGGCTGCGGCCCCTGCGCATCGCGAATGTACGTGCGATAGACGCCCATGCAGGAGATCACCTCACGCAGGGCGAAGACCAGGCTGTTCATGGTGAAGTCACGGTAGTGACGGTTGCGGGAGGCGATGCCGAGAAGCTGAAGGGCGAGCGAGTTGATTTCGCCGGACATCGACTCCTGCATGATCTGCTTCTTGCAGGCACACACCAGATCCCGGTACCCGTCCTCCACATCGGTCAGGCCGGCGTAGAGCCGGGCGAATGTCTTCTCGTGGGCGGCATCGATGAAGAGCCCCGCGACATCGTTGAGAAAGTCGTAGCCGGTCGTTCCGGCCACCGCCCAATCGGTCGGCAGATCCTCTCCGGGAGAGAGGATCTTCTCGGCGACGACATAGAGGCAGTCGGCCGGTTCGCCGGGCGGCGGGCACCCCGGCGTCTCGGTCAAGGTCATCACGGAGACCGGCACGGGAGCCGGTGGCGTTCCGGCCGCGTGCGCCTCGCCGCCGGGCACGGGAGCCAGGGGAGTCTCGGCCGAGAAGGTCTCGCCGCCGGGCTTGGGAGCCGGTGGCGTATCGGCCACGAGGGTCTCGCCGCCGGGCTTAAGAGCCGGTGGAGTATCGGCCACGAGGGTCTCGCCGCCGGGCTTGGGAGCCGGTGGCGTATCCGTGACTGGTATCTCGGCCGCTAACGATCCGGCTCTCGGAGACTCGCCCTCCGAGGTGGCTGCGGCCTGGAGCTGGGCGAAGTAGGACACAGGATCCCAGAGGCCATCGGGGTGGTCGACTCGCAGCCCCGTGATGACACCCTCACGGACCAGGCGCAGCACCAGGCGATGGGTGGCCTCGAAGACCGCGGGCTCCTCGACCTTGATCGCGGCGAGGCTGTTCACGTCGAAGAAGCGGCGGTAGTTGATCTCCTCAGTGGCCACCTTCCAGAAGGCGGGGCGGTAGGATTGGCCGGCGATGAGCGCATCGAGTTCATCAAAACTCGCCGGTTCCCCGGGAACCCCGTTGATCTCGGCCACGCGCTCGGTGATGGTCCGCTCCAGATCCGTGTTGCGCTCCAGGAGTTGGCCGAGCCTCCGCTTGATGACTTCCTTCTCCCGGTTACGTTCTTCCAGCTTGTCCGCCGGCAAGGCCTGGCGCGGCGGCAGATACCCCAGCGCGGTCACGATGCTCTGCAGTTCGTGGAGGTCGGGATGATCTTCGCCCAACGACGGCCGCACCGAGTCGATCACCGACTGGAGCAGCGGGATCCACGTGGCAGGAGCGGTCGGCAGGCGCCAATCGTGGTAGTTCAGAACGAAGGCGCCGCTCTCGTAGGCCAGGCGGAAGTCGCCGTTCTCCAGGACAGTGCCGTACTGGTCGCCCAGAACCGGTAGAAGCACCCGATCGGCCAGTTCCCCCCGCACGGGACGCCAGTCGATGTCGAAGTGTCCCGCGTAGAGCGAGGCCGGCCCGTTTTCCAGGATATCCATCCACCAATGGTTGGCCGAATCGGCGATACCCATGTGGTTGGGAACGATGTCGAGGAGGATGCCCATGCCGAGGGTCCGCGCCCGGCCGGCGAGGCGGCTCAGCTCTTCCTCGGTTCCCAGTTCCGGATGGATCCTCTCATGGGCGACCACGTCGTAGCCGCTCGCGGCCGCCGACTGCAGGATGGGCGATAGGTAGAGGTCGCTTACTCCGAGCTGGTGCAGGTAGTCGAGCAGGCCCTCCACGTCCGAGAACCGGAACTGAGGACCCAGTTGCAGGCGGTACGTGCAGCGCGGAATCCTTCGAGGTGTGCCGGCCAAACGGCGGACCTCAGACGAACAGGTTCCAGGTCTCGTCGTCCGGCCGGCGAGTACCCGTCAGGATCGAAAAGAGCGCCAGCACCCCAAAGGCAGTGAGCGCGCCGGCCGCCAGGGCCAACCGGTGCCGGCTCAGCCAGCCGGGCTGATCCCCATCCTCGGAGTCGTCAAAGTAGCCGGCGATCCCGGGGTCGTCGTCCAGGGGTTCCCACAGATTGTCCGGGCGCTCGGGATCCTCGGGCTCGTTCGTGAGCTGCCCCGACCAGTCCTGATCGGCCAGGAACCGCTCCACGAACTCGGGGAGCGGCACACGGGCCAGGATCTCCTTCAGGAGAGGCTCGCTGAAACTGACCTCCTGCCGCCCCTGGTCCACGGAATAGCAGATTGCCTCCGCGATCACGTCGGGCTGGTAGACGGGCGGCAGCGGACGCGGGCGGCTGGCCAGCCGCGAACGCGAACGGGAATAGCGCGGCGTGTTGATCGACGGAAGCTCCACCAGCGTCAGCCGCACACGGCTGCGCTCATGGAGCAGCTCAGAGCGGACGGATTCGGTAAAGGCCCGCACCGCCTGGCTGGCGCCGCCGTAGGCCGCCTGCAACGGCAGGTGCCTCGCCGCCCGGGCCGAGGCGACCTGGACGATGACGCCGCTGTCGCGCGCGACCATCCTGCGCAGCGCGGCCAGAGTCCCGTAGACCGTGCCGAGGTAGGTGACCTCCGTCACGCGGCGATACTCCGAAGGAGGCGTCTCCTGGAAGGGAGCGAAGACCGTGGCGCCGGCAATGTTGATCCAGACATCCGGCGGTCCGAAGGCCTCCTCGATCTCTTCCGCGGCGGCCTCGACCTGGTCGGGGTCGGTCACGTCGATGCACAGCGCCAACGGCGTGCCTCCCAGTTCGGTGACCTCACGGGAAGCGGCTTCCAGGCCGGCGCGCCCCCGGGCCAGAAGGGCGACGCGATCGCCCCGCCGGGCGAAGGCGTGGGCGGTGGCGCGGCCGAGCCCCGAAGAGGCTCCGGTGATCACTACGGTCTTCGGTAGGTGTTCCTTCTGCTGCGGGGAGCGCTCCCCGGGCATGGCATCTCCATCCTGCGCGAGCGCATCCGACACATCCCTCTCCGTCATCGCGTCAGCTCCTCGATCCATTCCTGAAACCGCGGGTACTCCCGCAGCAGTTTCGCGCGGTCTCCCGCCTCGTAGTCACCCACGTCGAAACCCGGCGCCATGGTGGTGCCGAGCAACGCGAAGCGACCGCCCTGAGCCAGCCGTGATCCTTGCCAGACACCCGCCGGCACGACCGCCTGGGGACGCATCCCCGCCTCCAGATCCGTCCCGAGCCATAAGATCCGGCCTTCACCGTCCGGAGACAGCTGCAGCATCTCGACCGGATCCCCCACATAGAAATGGAAGACTTCATCAACGGTCAGACGATGCAGGGCGGAGAAAGAATGCGGGGTGACCAGGTAGTAGATCGCCGTGCCGGCCGAACGGGAGCCCCCGCCGTCGCCATTGACGGGGGAGCGCCAGGTCTCCCGGAAGTAGCCTCCCTCCATCGGGTGCGGCCGCAGGTCGAGCAGGGAGATCACGCCATCAGCGTCCAGCATCTACGTCCCTTTCCTTGGTCCGAGAGCAGCTTAGCGCACCCGCGAGCCGAGGTGAAGAATGGGACTCGAAAGGCCAGGCGGTCGAATCGCGAGCCACTCGCCGGGCTCATCCCCCAAGGAGCGATCACCCAGTGGGCGATCGGCCAGGGGGCGACCGATCCGTGGGCGATCAGCCGGTGGGCGATCGACCAGGGGGCGGCCGATCCGTGGGTGATCAGCCGGTCGGCAATCGACCAGGGGGCGACCGATCCGTGGGCGATCAGCCGGTGGGCGATCGGCCAGTGAGCCTAGGGCGGACCTTTGCTCCGGCCTGGTGTCAATACCGGCCGAAGTCTGAGGATCCACTCGGGTCCAATCAGACGACACGGATGCGCAGCGTCTGGCCGAGGTCCACAAACTCCTTGACCCATTGGGCGGCGGCGGCCGGATCCTCCTGGTCCGATGTCGTCCCCGGCACACCGGCCTCACTTCGGCCGTCGCCGCCGTTGCCATCCTCGCCGCCCGTCCCGACGGTGGGGACGCCGGCGATAGCGCCCGGACCGGTTCCCTCGGAGACGCCGGAGCCAACGAGCGCGGCCTCGGCCTCGACCGGCGCCGACTCGGCCATGGCCCGCCGTTGGGGCAGGATCGAGCGCATCATCTCCCAGTACTGGTTCTGCACTCGCCGGAGATTGGGCTCCAGCGGGAGCTCGAAAGACAGCCCGGCCAGCTCCCGCAGCCGCCGCAGGTCGTCCGCGGACGGCGCTGCTTCGCGGAACTCAGCGAAACGCTGCTCCAGGCGGTGTTGCAGCGCGTAGGCCAGGCCAGGACCATCGAGGCCGATCTCCGCCTTGCGCACCTCCTCGAGCGTCCCTCGCACAGCCAGCGGATCCGGGTCGGGCGCCTCCAACGCGGTCCGGACGCGGCCGTTGAGCACGGTTTCCGCGCCGTGCACGAGGCCCGCGGGCACGGGAGCCCCGAGGCTGCGGAGGAAGTGCATCAGCGGAGCGTAGCGGTCGTAGATCTGGCCGGCCGCCGCCCGGGCATCCTGCAGCGTTGTCGCCAGGATGGAATCGAGGACCCGCCGCTGCTCGTCGCGGAAGAGCTCGCGCACCGACCACGTCACGCCTGCAAAGGTGCGGTCCAGGATGCGGATCACTTCCGGAACGTCTCCCCCATGGAAGGAGGCCATGGCCTCCTGGATCGCGGCGGTGAAAGCCGGTCCGTCTCCTTCAGGATCCCGCACGCCGGCCGTGACGTTGTAATCGCCGAAACGGACCGCGGCGAACTCCAGCTCCTTCGTCTCGCGCGTCACCTGGGACGTCACGGCCACCTTGCCGGCGGCCAGACGTTGCGCACCCGCCTGCGCGACCTGCAGGTCCCGGCTTTCGGTTTCGAATCCGTAAATGGCATCGCGCTCCCCGTAATCGCGGAAGGTGGAGCTGACCGCGTAGTGGATCCCCACGCGCGGCAGATCGATCCGCGCCGGCCGGACGAACCGGTCATAGATGGCGCGCCCGCCCCCGTTTTCGGGGATGTTGCTGCGGGCCCGGTCGAGCCGGTCCAGGAACGGAGCTTCCACCGACTCCGGGAAGAGCTCCTCCGCGAGTTGGATGGCGCGCCCCGCGTACTGGATGACCTGCACGGTCTCGAGGCCGGAGAGCTCGTCGAAGAACCAGCCGCAGCTCGTGTACATCAGCATGCAGTGGCGCTGCATCTCCAGGAGCTTCAGGACCCGCACGACCTCCCCTTCGCTCAAGGGGCCGGTGGCGTGTCTCTCGAAGAAGCGGGTTCGCGCCGCCTCGGAGCGGTCGAGAATGATGTCGATGTAGTCGTTGCGCGCCTCCCAGGGATCGCGCAGCCAGCGGCGCGCCTCCTCTTCGTAGCGGGGGGCGAGAAGATCCCGCAGCCAGTCGAGCGCCTCGCGCAGGGGGCCGCGCCACTCCTGGTTCCATCCAGGCCGGCCCGCGCTGCATCCGCAGTTGCCCTTCCAGCGTTCCACGCCGTGCACGCAGCTCCAGCTGCTGTTGTCGAAGACCATGATCTGGTGCGCCGGCGGGTGCCGTTCCAGGAACTCGCCGTAGTTGGTCAGCGCTACCCCCGGGGTCTCCTGGATGATCCGCAGCGCTGCCGCCAGCGCCATGTCGCCGTGCCGGTGATGGTGGCCATAGCTCTCCCCGTCGGTGGCGATGTGAGCGAGCTGCGCCCCCTCGCGTTCGCCCGAAAACGCGGAAAGCACGCGATCGGCGAAGACCCGGCCGTCGTTGAGGAGGCCTTCGAAGGCCACGGCGCGAGAGACCGGCCCGTCATAGACGAAGACCGCGATCTTGCGCCCGGAGGGCAGGTGTTGCTCGTAGGCGACCGATGGATCGACCCGTCCGCCCGACGCGTCGCGCCAGTTCCTCTGCCGGCGGGCACGGACCTGGCTGACCTGGTTGGGCGCCACGATGGTGTAGCGGATTCCCTGTTCCGCCATGACGTCGAGGGTCTCGGCATCCACCGCGGCTTCGGGCATCCACATCCCCTCCGGATCACGGCCAAAGCGGTGGCGAAAGTCGCGAATGCCCCAGATCACCTGCGTCGTCTTGTCGAGGCGATTGGAGAGGGGCATGATCATGTGGTTGTATGCCTGGGCGATGGCATTGCCGTGCCCCGAGAACTGCTGGCGGCTCAGCCGGTCCGCCTCCACGATGGCCTCGTGCAGATGAGGGTGGCGCCAGCCGATCCAGGCGAGCACGGTCGGGCCGACGTTGAAGTTGATCTTGGAATAGTTGTTCACGATGTCGGTGATGAAGCCCTGGCCATCGAGGATCCGGGAGAAGGCGTTGGGCTCGTAGCACTCCGCCGTGATCCGTTCGTTCCAGTCGTGGTACGGGTAGGCCGAATCCTGGATCTCGATGGATTCCAGCCAGGGATTCTCCCGCGGCGGCTGGTAGAAGTGACCATGGATGCAAACGTACTTCGAGCTCATTTCTCCTCCGGCTGGGGGCGACATACCCAGCATGCCTTCTTCGCGGTATACCCAGCATGCCTTCTTCGCGGTCGGCGACGACCTTCCCGGCTTCCCGGCGTGCGCTCTTCAACGGCTCCCGACGACCTTCCGGCGTACTTCCCGGCGGCTGCGGACGACCGTCCCGTGCATCGAGGCCCGGCCTGCATTCGCCGACGCCCTCCAGGACGTGCCTTCCTCGCGGCCTCGTGCTCCTCGATCCAAGCTGTGCGTGAGTCGTTCCGGGCGCCCATCCGACCGGCGATGATGACAATCATGGCGCATCCGTAGCTTGCGGTCGCGCCTTCCCGTCGGTTAGCTTGCCAACGGAGTTGCGATCGGGTGAGTCGGCAGCCGGTCTTGCGGAGACCCCGGCAACATCGTCACGGTGCTGTAGCACCTTTTGTGCCGTGCGCCGCGAACCAGGCAAGAGTCCAACCTGTCGAGAACGACATGCGCATTGGCATCGATGTCGGGGGCACGAAGATCGAGTCCATCCTCCTGGGCCGAGACGGCGCGGCGCTGCATCGCGAGCGGAGGGCGACGCCCCGCGACGACTACGAAGAAACGCTTGCGGTCATTGCCTCCCTGGTCCATGCGTGCGAAGCCATCGCGGGGCAAACAGGTCTTCCCGTCGGAATCGGACACCCCGGGGCGACCTCTCCGTTGACGGGTGCGATCAAGAACGCCAATTCGGTCTGGCTCAACGGCCGGCCGCTGGAGCGAGATCTGCGCGGCCTCCTCGCCCGGCCGGTACGTCTGGCGAACGACGCCAACTGCTTCGCCCTTTCCGAGGCAACCGACGGGGCCGGCATGGGCGCACGCGTGGTTTTCGGCGTGATCATCGGCACCGGCACAGGCGGCGGCGTGGTGGTCGACGGGCGCGTGCTCATCGGAGCCAACGCCATCGGCGGCGAGTGGGGACACAATCCGCTCCCCTGGCCGCGTGCCGAAGAGATGCCGGGACCGTCCTGCTACTGCGGCCGAAGGGGCTGTATCGAGAGCTATCTCTCCGGGCCCGGTCTCCTGCGCGATCACCTTGAGTCCATGGGCGCGGCGATCCCTCCACACCCGACAGAGCTGGAGGCCGACGCGGCCGGGGACGCGCGGGCCGCGTTGACTCCGTCGCGGATCGTGAAGGCGGCCGGTCGCGGGGACCCCGCCGCGCTCGCCACCATGGAGCGCTATCACGAACGCATGGCGCGGGCGCTGGCGACGGTCATCAACCTTCTCGATCCCGACGTGATCGTCCTCGGCGGTGGGCTGTCCAACGTGCCATCGCTCTACACCGAGGTCCCTCGTCAATGGGGCAGGTGGATCTTCTCGGATCATGTGTCGACTCGACTTGAACCACCGCGCCATGGCGACTCCAGCGGCGTTCGGGGCGCGGCCTGGCTCAATCCGGAGTGAGGCGGCATGGAACCCTCTCGAACGGGACCGGTGCCGCTACTAGCCTCAATGCGTCAGAAACCCACGGCGCAAAACGGTGGAACCTCGCGCCATCGGACGACATCTGACGACGTGCTCGCCCTCCCCAATGCTCACATAGCGCACTGGCTATGCTCCGCTTGGTGAGGGCTGCGCGCGCCGCCAGCTGCCGCGCTCTGGCGCGAACGTGGCCCCCCGGGCTACAAGCGTCTGGCGCTGCTTGTGGTGCATGCATCCCTGGGGCTGCATGGCCACACGACGAAGCATTCGGGCGAGGCGCCCCATGCATGGACGTGGGAGCACGGCGCTGATGGGACTGCCGGCCCTTTCCGGGTCTAGGTCTATCGGGGAGAGAGGCTCGTCCGCAGTCCCTGGAAGGATCAATCCCGGTTCAGGCCGGAGTCCACCGGTTCAGAGTCCGCTCCCCCAGAGTCCACCTGGTGAAACTCCACCCGGCCGGTCTCCAAGGAATACTCCGCGCCGGCGATCACCAGCCCGTCCCGTTGGATCAGATCGTCCAGGACCTCCGACCCATGCCGGAGGCGGGCGACCGATGTCCGCACGTTTGCCGTGACCGCCTGCCGGACCAGGGATTCCTCGTCCTCGAACGACGGCGCGAAGGACGGCGACCCTGATCCCCCGGGAAGCAGCGGCTCGACCGACGGGCGGATGAACTCAACGATCGAGCGGATGTTGGCTGACCCCCCGGTTTCCGGCCTTCGCAGTTCCTCCAGGGTCGCCAGCACGGCCCCGCAGCGAGAGTGGCCCAGCACGACCACCAGCCTGGTTCCGAATCGGGCGGCCGCGAACTCGATGCTGCCGATCTGCGAAGGAGCCACCACGTTGCCCGCCACGCGGATGACAAACAGGTCGCCCAGGCCCTGGTCGAAGATGATCTCCGCGGGCACGCGCGCGTCCGAACAGCCCAGAATGATGGCGAAGGGCTTCTGCTCGGCAGGCAGTTCGAGGATCCGCCGGCGGGACAGCCTGGACTCCGGCGCCGCCAGCCCCTTCGAGAACCGCAGGTTCCCCACGCGCAACCGCTCCAACGCTTCTCCGGCCCTGATCACTGTCTGCTCCTCATCCTGGGCTTCCCTGTTGGCCTGCCCCGATCTGAAATCCCTTGGACGGTCAGACGGATGGCGACCCTGATGTCCAACCAGACAGGCGATCCTATCACTTTCGGAGCAAGGCCTTCTCCACCGCCCCCTCACCCTGTCCTCCAGGGAGAGCCCACGGGCTCCATGCTGCTTGATCTCGTGGTGGAGTGCCCTGCAGGAGTCCCGTCGCTGAGTGCCCTGCAGGTGAAGAAGTCCCGTCGCTGGGTGCCTCGCGGGCGGAGGAGTCGTCCTCGAGGGCGAAAGCCTCAGCGCGCCGGACCGCGCAACCAGCCCCTGACGATACCCAGTGAGGCTCCTTCGCCGCGCATCCAGCGGGGCGGACCGACCTCCCAACGAATGCCGGCCTCCACCCACGCCAACCCCAGCCCGAGGGCTACCGCGTACGGCAGCTTCTGATAAAACTCGACCGTGGAGACCGGCTCGGGCTCAACAGCCCGCCGGCGAAGTGAAGCTCCCCAATCCCGCAGAACCGTGACGCGCGCGGTCCCCGCGGCAGTCCACGGATGCAGCCGCTTCCTCCGCCAGGCGGCGTAGCTGCCGCAGAGAAGCAACGCCAACGCCGGGGCCAGGGAAGCGATGCCGAAGCGGGACCCGGCCTCCAGGACCGCCACCAGAACACCCGCCCCCGCCGCGAACAGCACGGCGTTCCGCGCAAGCTCGCGGGAGGCCGCCAAGGCAGCGGGAGCGAAGTCGCCGTGATTGGCAAGTGCGTCGATGATCGCGGTGTGGACCGGTCCTTCTCCTCGCCGTAGCGATTCGAACTGGGCGGCCGCACTGTGTTTCTCCGGGAGCCGGGCCAGCAGTGGCGGGCCCCATCCATCGCCCTCCCACCGGGTGGGTGGTCCCTGGCTTTCGACGACGAAACGCGCCCCGGGTCGCCGGGACCCGCCGCTTCGTGCGGCCGGCGCAAGCATTCCCGTGGCGGATGCCGCCCGCGGCACGTCACCTGACCGGGGCCGGCGCGACGCAGGTTCGACCAGCACGGTGATCGCCCCGCGCTCCGCCAGGTCCAGCAGGGCGGCCACCAGATGCGAGAAGCGCGGCGCGCCTCGGGCCAACGCGCCAACCAGCGGCGGCGGGAGAAGTCTCGGGTCGTCCGTCGACGCGTCGGCAGCACCGGCGCCCAGCCCGCCGTTGACGTGGCGCGCCCATTGCGCGACGCTGCGTTCGCCGTCCCTCGCCAGGCCTTCCCGTTCCCTCACACGGCGTTCCTCTTCCCTCGCGAGGAGTTCCCCTTCCCTCACGCGGCGTCCCCGTCCCCTCACGTGGCGTTCCCGAGCGCCTATGAAGGCTAGCCCACCCACGAGCATCAACCCCGCCGCAGCCAGAAAGACCGGCCGAACCCGCGCGTGCCGCTCGCGGCGCTGCTGCCACCGCGGCAGCGTGGGAGCTTTCCCCAAAGACGGCATCCAGAACGACGGATCGTCGACCTCGACCTCGACCTCGATCTCGATACCGAAGACTTCCGGGCGAGCCCCAACCACCTCCAGACCATCCTCCAGGCTTGTCACGGGGATGGACTCCGGCATGATCCGCGCGCGCCAGCCCGGCTGGGCCCTCTGACGCGAGACCGGCTGGGTCCCCTCCCGCTGATGCGCCTGACCCCGCTCGTGGAGATCCGAACGGCCACGCTCGCCCGCGGCCGGATCGTCCCCTCCGGCTTCCCTGGCTCGCCGCCCCGGATCGATCTCTTCAACCGAGGCGCCGACGGCGGAGCGGACGGACCCACCGGCAAGGCGGAGGCTCACGTGCACCGAATCGATGTGATAGGGGACGGGGGCTTTCGGCAACGGGGTCCACCGCACGACCACCGCCGGCCCCGTGCCGGGCAGGGTGGCCTCATCGAAGCCGGTCTCCTCGGCCGTTGGTCCTGTTGGTCCCGGCGTGCCCGCCGGCCGATCGAGGATCTCGTAGGAGCCAGTGACCACATAGCGCAGCCACAAGGTCAGTGTCGTATCCGACACGGCCGGCAGGATCCAGAGCACGTCAGCCGCTGTCCGCCGCTGCTTGAAGCGAATCGAGTCGGAAGCGGCGATCACCCCGATGCTGTCGCAGCGCTCGCGCGGGATCGCCCGATGAAAGCGATGGAACGGCCCCCCTCGGAACACAACTTCATATTCCTCCCGCACGTCGAGGTCCCCGTTCTCGAGGATCCGGATGTCGCTCCTGTAGGATGAGGCGTGGTAAGCCTTGCCGGAGGATCCGGCAAGCGCCGCGCTGAACGCCGTGGTCACCCCGATCCAGAGCAAGATCACGGAAGCCAGCCAGAACCGGGACCTCGCTATGGACCGCAAAGCGAGAGCCCAGACAGCTTCGACCGGTGACGACGGATCCGACGGCGCGTACAATGGCGAACCCGGTCCCGCGTACAACATCGAACCCGGTCCTTCAACGAGGACGGAGGAAAGGGAGGATCCGGTGGCGGAGCGCGAAGACCACGACAACGACAACATACGGGCATCACGATGACAGGACACGCCCATGACGGCAAGTAAAGGAGCCCGCGCCTGGATGCCGGCCGGGGCGGTCATCGCGGCGGCCGGTCTTCTGGCCCACGCCCTCTCGTACCTCCCCTTTCTGGCGGATGACGCGCTGATCTCGCTGCGCTACTCCCACCGCCTGCTGCAGGGCCAGGGCCTGACCTGGACCGATGGCGAGCGGGTCGAAGGATACTCCAACCTGCTCTGGATCCTCCTTACCTCCGCGGCCGGGGCGCTCGGAATGGACTTGATCCTCGCGGCCCGAATCCTCGGCGTTCTTCTCTCGTTGCTGGCCCTGGCGGCAGTGGCCCGGGCCGCCGGCTCGCTCTGGCGCGACGCCCCGTGGCCGGCAGCGTTCCCGGCAGTGGCGTTGGCGGCCACCGGCACCGTCGCAGTGTGGGCCATCGGCGGACTGGAGCAGCCGCTGGTGCTGGCGCTCCTTGCCTGGGCGATCGTCACGCTGTACCCGCAACTGGAGGAGCGCGCCGACTGGAAGCAGGCCGCGGCGCCCGCCGTGCTCTTCGGCCTCCTTTGCTGGACCCGCCCGGACGGTCCGCTCTTCGCCGCAGCCGCGGGTATGGGACTTCTTCTTGCTCGTGGAAGGAGCCGCTGGCGGGCCGTGGCGCTGTTGGCGGCGGTCTGCGCGTTCTTCGTGGGCGCGCAACTCGGCTTTCGCCTGCTGTATTACGGGGAGTTCCTTCCGAACACGGCCCACGTGAAGCTTATGTCCGGATCTGACCACTGGCGTACCGGTCTCCGTTACGTCGTTCTCGGCCAGGTGATGCTCTTCGGGTTGGGGATCCCGGCGGTTCTGGGGCTCATCGCCGCCCTCCGTGGCAGCCGTCAACCCCTCGCCGTCGACCGCTCCCAGCGCCAGGACCTCGCCGGCGACAGCGCCCGCCACCACGACCTCGCCTTCGACCGCACCGGACAGCATCCCATCGCCCCCGGCCACGCGCATGCCCCAGCAGTTCCTCGTGACGATCCGCGAGGCCGGGTGCTGTTGATCCTCCCCGGGCTCGCCGCCTGGCTGTTGTACGTCGTCAGCATCGGCGGCGACATCTTCCCTGCCTGGCGGCACTTCGGTCCCGTCGCCGTGCTCGAAGCTCTGCTGGCTGTAGAAGGCATGCGATGGCTGGCGCGCCGGCCCCTCGTTCCCCTCCTCGTCGCCACGCTCGCCGTCTTCGCCGTGGCTCAATGGCTCGACCCCCAGAACCGCCGGGCGCGGAGTGAACGCTGGGAGTGGGACGGCCAGGTCGTGGGCTACACGCTGGGCGAGGCGTTCCGCGGCCAATCGCCCCTGCTCGCGGTCGACCCGGCCGGCTGCGTGCCGTACTTCTCGGGTCTGCCCTGTCTCGACATGCTCGGCCTGAACGACAAGCACATTGCCCGCAGCCGTCCCCCGGAGTCGCTGCGCGGACGCCTCGCGCACGAGATGGGGGACGGGGCCTATGTCCTCGACCGCAATCCCGACCTCGTGCTCTTCAGCCAACCGGCCGGCGGGCCGCCCGACTATCCGTCCGGCAAGATGATGGTCGCGGACCCGCGATTCGGGCAGCGTTACCGGGAGATCCTGGTCGAGGGGCGCGATCCAAAGACGTTCCGCTTCCGCATCCAGGTTCGCCGCGAGGGTGGCGTGACCGGGATTCAGCGAGACAGCGCGCAAGTCCGCGTTCCCGGCTACCTCGTGGCCGACGGAGCCGAGGCGATCAGCCACCTCGCCTCGGGTCGCCTCGCCGCCTGCATCTCCCAGGACCGGCCCGCGCTGTTGACGAACCTCGATCTGCCCGCCGGCGCCTGGATACTGCGGGCGGAACTCGACGCCGGCGCCGCCGCCTGCGAGTGCCGCGTGGCGGCTCCCAGTTCACGATCGGGCCAGCGCGTCTGGTCCGGCCGTGCGCCCCTGGCGTTCATGCTCGATGGCGACATGCAGGGCATCCACCAGATCGATGTTCAGATCCAGCCCATCGAGCCGGGAGAGACGCACCTGGCTTCCCTATCGTTCAGTCGACTGCCCTGACCCAGCAGGCTGCTCTGCCCTCGCCATCTACAACGCGCTCGTCCCAGGCGGGACCAGCGCATCGATCGCGGCTGCCTCCTCGTCGCTGATCGTGATCTCCACGGCCTTCAGGCAATCCTCCAACTGCTCCACCGTGCGCGGTCCGATGATGGCCGAGGTGACCGCGGGCTCACGCAGCGTCCAGGCGATCGCGAACTGCGCGAGGCTGACCCCCCGGCGCTCCGCCACCGGCATCAGCTGCTCGAGGATCTCCAGCCGCCGGGCGAACTTCGGATTCGACAGGTCCCCCACCCAGTTCTGCGCCCGCGGGCTGTCGCCCGGATTCTCCCGCCCCCGGTGGTACTTCCCGGTCAGCCATCCGCCTTCGAGCGGACTCCAGACGATGTTGCCGATTCCGAAGTGCCGCGCCATGGGGAAGTGCTCGGCCTCCATCGTGCGGCGCAGGATCGAATAAGGAGGCTGCAGCGATATCCAGCGCTCCCAGCCGCGCCGTTCGCTCAGCCATAGCGTCTCCACGATCTCCCAGCTCTCCAGCCGGTCGCTCCAGGGGCTGCTGGGATCGCGGAGGCTGCTGGTCGAGCACCCGATGTAGCGAACCTTGCCCTGGCGGACGAGATCGTTGAGCGCCGAGAGGGTTTCCTCCCAAGGCGTGCTGCGGTCCGGCCGATGGATCTGGTAGAGGTCGATCACGTCGGTGCCGAGGCGCTTCAGGCTCTTCTCCACCTGTTCGGTGATGGCGCGCCGGGAAAGGCCGCGATCGTTCGGGCCTGGCCCGACCTGGGCGAAGACCTTGGTTGCCAGCACCACCTGATCCCGCCGTCCCCTCAGCGCCTCGCCCACGATGATCTCGGACTCCCCCTCCGAGTAGTTGTTCGAGGTGTCGATGAAATTGACGCCGGCATCGATTGCCCGCTGGATGATCCGGGCACAGTCCTCATGATCGGGATTGCCCCACTTGCCAAACATCATGGCGCCGAGACAGAGCGGGTGCACCTTGAGGCCGGAGCGGCCCAGGTTTCTATACTCCACGAGACCTCCTGTTCACCGTGCGCAGCCTCGCGTGTGCGCTCTGGCTGTTCTCTGATGTTCGTTTCCCGTCGACCTTCACGCCCCGGAACAAGCGCGGCCTGCCGAGGCTCAGGACGACAACGGACGGATCCGGAAGAGCAGCTGCCCGAAATCGACCTCCACGTTGTCACCGGCCGCGACCTCCGTGACCTCACCGCGTTCCGGCAGTCCCGGCCCTCCATAGGTGATCTGGTTGAAGGACTTCATGACCTCCACCAGGCCCAGGACGCTGCCGGTGGTCACCGTCGAGCCCACCTGCACGAACGGCGCGGCCTCGGGAGAGGGCCTCCGGTAGAAAATGCCCACGGTCGGCGAGACCACCGTGATCCAGCCTTCCACCTCGGGTTCGCCCGCGGGGCCGCGGTTCGGCACGGTTCCCGATCCGACACCCGGCTTGCCGCTGGAGGCGCCTGCGGAGGGCGGCCCCTCCTCCCGGACGCTCTGATGGATCGCCTCGATCCTCACGATCGGATCGTTGTAGGCCACCGGCGTCACCGCATCGGGCACAAACACCTCCACGATGCGCCCGTGGGCCTCGCGCGGCATCCGCAGGACGTGGCTCTCGTGCAGAATGCGGATCGTGGCGATGGTATCCAGAGGGTTGAGGACATTGCCCATCCGCGGGCGATGGTCAAGCAAGCCAACCACCGGAGAAGCGACGATGACGGAACCCGGATTGTCCTCGACGGGCCGCAGGATGGCGATCAATGTCCGTTCAGGCATCGGCTTCCTCTTTCTCTCCGGCTGGCATCTGCCCGCTCAGGCGCCATGGCTCTCCATCGACTGCATCATGACCGCCAGATCATGCATGGACCAGATGCGCGGGTTCTTCACCCGCCGGCTGCCGGTCGCCGCATAGGCCATCTCCAGCAGCACCGCCAGGTAGTCCCGCAACTCATGGGCGGCCACGATCTCGTCGGTGTCCATCCGCGCCGCGCTGCGGTAGGGATCCATGTCTTTCTCGATCCGCTCCTCGACCTCCCGCATGCCGGCCTCGATCTGGGCTCTTTCCGCCGGATCCTGGCTGACAATCCGGAAGTTCTCGTCGAGTCGCGTGCGGTAGGCCCCGATTGCCAGCGTACGCCCCTCCATGACGGCCAGGCGCGTCACCGGGGTCGAGAGCTGCAGGACCGGCTCGTAGGGCAGCCCGGTCATGGCGTAGTAGCCCGCCCCCGAAGCCTTGCGCAGCAGGACCGTGAACATCGGCGTGGTGTTGGTCGAGTTGGTGTACAACAGGCTGGAGCCGAATCCGAGCAGCCCTTGCTTCTCCGCCTCCACTCCGATGTCGAACCCGGAGATGTCCTGCAGCCACACGATGGGAATGCCGTCGTCGTTGCAGGACCGGGAAAACTGCGAGATCTTCGCGATCCCCTCCCGGTAGAGGATGCCGCCGGGACGGGACCGATCCCGCAGCGCGGGGTGGGGCGTCAACTGCTGGTTGTTGGCGATGATGCCGGCAGGAAGGCCGTTGATGCGGGCGATGCCCGTGATCATCTCCTCCCC
Source organism: Candidatus Eiseniibacteriota bacterium (assembly GCA_029569475.1). The sequence goes on from JAKQSZ010000023.1 coordinate 21,355, forward strand.
GGTGTGCGGCGCCAGTTCCCAGAAGAGCGATCCGTCGACCAGCCGGGCGATGATCTCGCGAACGTCGTAGACCACGCGGTGATCAGCCGGCAGGAGACTGTTGATCTCCTCCACCGGAAAGCGGGGAGGCGCGGGGGCGAAACCATGGCGATAGTAATCGGCGGCGCTCCCCGGCAGAAGTCCCACCTCCCGGCGGATCCGCGCCATCATCGCCTCGTCATCGGGGACACGCTCGTCCGCGCAGTTGGAGAGGTGCACGTGTACGTCCGCGCCGCCGATGGAGAGCGAGGTGATCGTCTCCCCCTTGCCTCCCTTGATAAGGGCGGCCCCGGCAATGACCATATAGGCCTGCTCGGTCATGAAGAGCTTGTCCGAGATGATCGGCATGTAGCCGCCGCCGGCGATGCAGTCACCCAGGACGCCGGCGATCTGGGGGACTCCCGAGGCGGAGAGCAGAGCGTTCATCTTGAAGATATAACCCGCCCCGGCGCGCCCGGGAAACGTGCGGGCCTGCTCCGGAAGGAAGAGGCCGGAGCAGTCGACCAGATAGATGACCGGAATGCGCAGGCGGAGCGCGACCTCCTGGGCCCGTTCGATCTTTTCCGGGGTCAGCGGCCACCACGAACCGGAGGCCACCGTATTGTCGTTGGCGATCACCACCGTGGGGCGCCCGTGCACGCGGGCAAAGGCGGTGATCACGCCGGCCGCCGGCGAGGTGCGCGGCGGGTCGCCGAAGGTGACGCCGTAGTTGACGAAGGTGTGGATGGGATAGACCGGAGTTCCCTCGTCCTTGAGCAGCTCGATGCGTTCCCAGGTCGTGAGCTTGCCCTTCGCATGGACCCGTTCAACGTAGGCCGGCCCCCAGCCGGCGCGGACCTCGTCTCGCCGCTCCGCCAGCACCCGGTTGAGGGATCCCATCCGCTCGCGATTGGCCAGCCGCGCTGCCGCGTCCCCTGTCTCCTCCAGCGGCCGTCCAATCGGGTGCAGGATTACCTTGGCCATGTCGCTCTCCTTATCGCCGAGCCGCGGCTCGCTGCATTCCCTCCGGTGGTCTACACGACGATCTGCCCGGCGGTCCATTCGGCGGTCCACCTGGCGGTCGACCCGGCGGTTTGCCGAAAGCCCTGTTCGGCGCTTTGGCCGGCGCGGTTCTATCCGGCGGTCTACCTCACGGGGCGGATCGCCCGACTCCCAGCTGCTCGCGAACCTGCGGGGAGGCGAGCAGCCGTTCAACGAAGCCGGTGTCGTAGTCCCCCGCCGCGAAGCGTTCGTCCCCCAGGATCGCCAGGTGGACCGGGATGGTCGTCTTCACGCCCTCGATCCGGAAATCCCGCAGGGCCGAGGCGAGCCCGGCCCGGGCCGCGGCGCGGTCGCGTCCCCGCACGATCAGCTTCGCCATCAGGGAGTCATAGTACGAAGGGATGGTCGATCCGCTCCGGAGGTGCGTGTCCACGCGTACATCCACGCCATCCACGCCATCCACGCTGCCCCCGCTGCCTGCGCAATCCCCGCTGCCCCCGCTGCCTGCGCTGCCTGCGCCATCCCCGCTGCCCCCGCCATGCACGCCGTCTCCGGAAGCCACCGGAGGCTCGAAGACCGAGACCAGCCCCGGCGCGGGGCGGAAGTTGTCCCACGGGTCTTCGGCGTTGATCCGGCACTCGATGGCATGCCCCGACAGGACCAGGTCGCCCTGGCCGAACGACAGCCGCTCATGGCAGGCGATACGGATCTGCTCCACCACCAGATCACGGCCGGTGATCATCTCGGTGACCGGGTGCTCCACCTGCAGGCGCGTGTTCATCTCCATGAAATAGAGCGCGCCCCCGGCGTCGCGGAAGAACTCCACCGTGCCGGCGTTTGCATAGCCGATGGCGGCCAGGGCGCGGCAGATCCGGTCTCCGAGCTCCCGCCGCTGCCCGGCGGTCACGACAGTCGACGGGGCCTCCTCCAGCAGCTTCTGGTGCCGCCGCTGGGCAGAGCATTCGCGCTCTCCCAGGTGCACGACCGAGCCGTAGTGATCGGCCATGACCTGGAACTCGATGTGACGGCCGTCGACGATGTACTTCTCCAGGTAAAGGCGCGGATCCCCGAAGGCCTTGTCCGCCTCCATCTCCGCCTCGCGGTAGAGGGCGTCGAAGGACTCCGGACGGTCGACCCGCCTCATGCCCCGACCACCGCCTCCGGCCGAGGCCTTGAGCAGCACCGGGTAGCCGATGGCCTCCGCCAGTGAGCGCCCTTCCTCCAGGTCCCGCAGCGCTCCCTCGGAGCCGGGGATCACCGGCAGCCCCAGCTCGCGCATGGTCGACCGGGCCACGGCCTTGTCGCCCATGAGACGGATGGCGCGCGGGGGCGGCCCGATGAACGTCATCTTCGCCTGGGCGCACATCTCGGCGAAGAGCGCGTTCTCGGAGAGGAACCCGTACCCGGGATGGATGGCGCCGCACTCCGTCTGCTCGGCCGCCTGGAGGATGGCCGCCATGTTGAGATAGCTGTCACGGCTCCGCGCCGGACCGATGCAGACCGCCTGATCGGCCTCGGCGAGATAGGAAGCGCCGCGGTCCCCTTCGGAGAAGACGGCCACGCTGCGGATGCCCAGGTCCCGGCAGGCCCGGATCACCCGAAGCGCGATCTCACCGCGGTTGGCGATCAGGAGCCGTTTGAACATCAGTGGGTTCCTTTCCGAGACCAGGAGCCGGCCGGTCGTGATGGAGCGCAAAGGGGCGCGCTTCAGTCCCTATGGGAAGGGGCGCATCCCGGTCCCGCGACAGTGTAGCGAACCCCGGCAACCTATTCCATAATGCCCGGGATGCCTGAGGGCCGACACAACCCTGCAAGCCGCCCGTCGCGATCGCCGATGTCCGAAGCGGCGTCATCCCCTGGCCGATCCGATGGCCGCGCCATCGCGTTCGCAATCGCTGCGGCGTCGCTTCTCGCGCTGGCGGCCCTGGCGGTCTGGCTGGCGGACCGGATCAGCGAGGACTTGTACATGGGCCTCTCCGCCGGCCGCGACGTCGCCGCCGGACGGCTGGGCGCCCTCGACGACTGGTCCTTCACTGCCGCCGACCGCGTGTGGATCAACCAGAACTGGCTCGCGCACCTCTTCTTCTACAAGCTCCACGAGGCGGGAGGATGGCCGGCCCTGGCGGCGGGAAAGGCGATCCTCGTGGCCGCGCTGGCGGCGCTCCTCGCCTGGATTGCTCTCCTCGCCCGGACGCCGGCCCCTGCGGCCCCGAAGGAGGTCTCGCCGTTGGCGGCGGGCGCCTGGATCGTCGCCGCCGGAGCGCTGATCGCCTCCGCGGGCTACATCGACCTCCGCCCGAATCTCCTCGGCCTGGTCCTGCTCGCGGCGCTCTGCGGGAGCCTGTCGCTGGCGGAGCGAGCGCGACCCGGTGAAACGGGCGCGGCTGAACCGGCCGCGTCCCCTCCGCAACCGCAAGCCGGCCGGGAGTTCCCTGAAGTTGAGCGACCGCCCGCGGCAGCTCTCGTGGCCGTGCTCATCGTGGCCCTCTGGTCGCATGTCCACGGCAGCTTCTTGCTGGGGCTGGCCTTGCTCGCGTTGTGGGCGGCGCTGCGGCTGCGGCCATGGATGCGGCGGGGCCGAGCGAGCCTCCGCCCTGGTCGAGCGCGCCTCGGTCCTGGGCGAGCGCGCCCGGGGCCGGCCATCCTCCTGGCGTTGGTCCCGCTCGGGGCCGCCGTGCTGGCCGTGGTCACCAGCCCGTTCGTTTTGGAGAATCTCACCCATCCCCTCGTCGTGGCGCGGAGCGCGGCCTGGAAGGATGTCGCGGAGTGGCGTCCCCTCTTCGGCTGGTCGGTGTGGAATGTGGGCGGCGCGCACGCCTATACGCTGGCCGCCGGCGTGGTGCTGCTCCTCTCGCTGGGCGCGGGTTGGACGGCCGGGGCATCCCGCGTCTGGCCTGCCTGGACCGGACTCGGAGCGCTGTTCTTCGTCTGGCACGTGGCTCGCGCGCTGCCCTCGCTCCGCCGGATGCCTGGCTCATCTTCCCAGATGCTCGGATATCACGCGGCTCTGCTGGCCGGGTTCGGGCTGGTCGCCGCCGCCGCGCTGGTGTTGTGGCTCCGCCACCGCCGGCAGGGGCGGCTCGCGCCGATTCCCACCGGGCAGGCCTTCGCTCTGGTCGCTTCCCTGCTCGGAATCTGGCTGGCCCTCTCCAGCCGGCGCTTCGTGCCGGTCTCGCTCATCCTGCTCGCGCCGGTGGCGGCGGCTGTCCTTCAGGAGGTGGGACGGTCGCTCACGTCCAACCGGCTCCGCTGGTCCTGCGGCGCTGCTGTCTTGCTCCTGCTCCTTCCCATCGCCTCCTCGCTGCGGTCGTCCGCGCGGTATTACAGCCCGGAGCAGCCGTTCAATCAGGGAGAACCCTTCGCCGCGCGGATGTTCCGCCTCTCCACCTATCCCGAAGGCCTGGCCGCTTTCGTCCGGGCCAACGGCATCGACGGACGTGTCCTCAATGAATGGGGATGGGAAGGTTACCTTCGCTGGCACTGCCCGCAGCTCCGTTTCTACCTGGGCGCCCGCGCGCAGCAGATCTACCGCGAGGAAACGTATCTGGAGTGGCAGCACGCCATGCAAGGCTCCAGCACGCGCGCCGCCTCCTCGACGCCACCTGGGCCGGTTTCGGACGGGCCGGCCTCCCAGCCCGGCCAGGCGCGCGATCTCGCGGCGTTGCTGCGCGCCCACGCTATCGGCCTGGCCGTCATCGATCTGCGCTCGCCCTATCTCTCCCGCTTCGCCATCATCACCTCCTCGCCGGGGAGCGCCTGGGCTCCCGTCTACACGGACGGCAAGGCCGCGCTGCTGGTCGACACCGCCACGCCGGCCGGAGCCGGCCTGGTGGAAATGGTGCGATCGGGGAGAGCTGTCTTTGCGGACCCGGCGGTTGGCCTCTATAGCCGCGCGATGTGCAACGCCGCGACGGTGGTGAATGGAGATCCCCGCCTCACCTTGGAGAGCCTGGTCGGCGCCAACCGCATCCGGCCGATTCCGGCAGCCTACCAGGCCATCGGCGCCTTACACGGCACGGCGGCCGCCGAGCGTTCCTGGTTCCGGGGTTACCTCGGCCAGGAAGTCGAGCGCCTCTCCGGCGCCGCCGTTGACAGCCGGCCTCGCCTCGACTGGCTTCTCAGCGCCCGGGAGGCCGCCCGGGCGCTCGCCCGCGTCTGCCGCGCGGAGGGCGCTCTGGAGGATGCCCGGACGGCCGAGGAGCGCGCCGAGGAGACCGGCCGGACGCTGGAGAGCCTCACCCGGCGTTGGAGCTGAGTTCCGGGACGCCGGAGCTTCAGGGCAGGAACCGGTCCCTCGCCTTCAGCTTCGCCGGCAGATATTCATCGATCACGTAGTTCAGCCCCCACCTGGCCAGAGCCTGCTGCTCGGCGCGCACCCCCATCTTCAACAGCTGCTCCATGGACTTCTGCCACGTCTTGTGCTGTTGGAAGAACGGATCGTTCTTGATCGCGTCCTTGGCCCGCTTGACGTCCACTTCCTTGAGGGGATGGGTGGGTAGCTTGTAATCCACGATGTCCTGAGGTGTGACCCCCAGGAAACGGGCCTGCGGCACGCAGAAGAACTGGTTGATGTGGGCGGCGTTGCCGCTGCCGACCTTGAGGGTCCGGTAGATGTTCGAGATGCCATAGGGATCGCAATCGACGAAGGCGTACACCGGGATCTTCATCTCGTCGGCCAGCCGCCGGATGAACCGGCGGGTCGCCCGCGTCGGCACGCCGCCCATGGAAACCAGGATGCAGTTGGCCGACTTCCAGAACTTGTGGTTCTGGAGCCGCTGGAACATACCGCCCGTCTCGATCGCCAGCACGAAAGAGGCTTTCGTCTCGAAGGAGAGCTGCTCGACCGAGCTGGGAATCGAATAGGCGCCCGAGCCGAAGCGGGTGCAGTCGATCCGCTCCAGCCTCCCGGTCTCCAGGTCCGGATCCAACACCACCAGCTCGCCGGCCACCGCGCCGCCGTGCTCGTCCGGAATGAAACGGAGTTGCTCCCGGTTGATGGAATGGACCGAGAAGAGCGCCTCGATGTCGTCCATCACCGTGTCCGACTCCGGCTGCTCGTGAAACATCGCCTCCCCCCAGTTCTTGGACTGGTAGTAGGCGTCCCTCTTGGTGGCGAAGTCGTTGGTTTCGATCAGGCTCTTGGAAAGCGACATCATGCGCAGCGTCTGCGCGAAGGTCTTGACCGTGTTGACGCTCAGGGTGCGCACCTTCTTCGCCCGGCCGATCTCAAGGTAACCCTTGCGCTCGGAATACGAGACATTGGCCAGGGTCCGCACCGGAAACTTCAGGTCCGGCTTGCGACGGGCCAGGATCCGGGTATGGATGTCCCGGGCGGTGGCGGTCAGCAGATCCACCGTCTGCTGGTCCGTCCGCCGGTTGCGCCGGTTGACCTCGTCGGATACGCCCGATCCCTTCTTCATGATCACTCACCTCCGGAGCGGCTGCGTTCCAGGACATCGATCAGGACGGCTACCGTCTTGTCCCGTTCCGGGTCGCTCAGCTTGAGGATCTCCTGCAAGGCAGCCCCGATATGCGGGATGTACTTCTGGATGTATGTTCGTTTCTTGCCCTCTTCGCGATCGCGACGGGTACGCCCGATGTGCAAGGAGACCCGGCGACCCGCCTCCTGAAGCGCCAACCGGATCTCCTTGAGGATCTCCGGGTAGTGGGCCACCGCCTCCTTGGATTCCGAGGTGAAGGGGACCCACACGGAAGCGACGTGCACGATCAGCACCGCCGGCCCGGAAGGGAGTGCGCCCCGCGACTGGGCGATCTGGTAGCTCTTCCAGTCCACATTCAGGACCGCTTTGGTGATGGCGCAGGACGACTGCTGGTACTGCAACGGCACCCGGTTGGCGTAGCGATAAAGGGTCACCAGGTCCTCGGACGAGAGATCGCCTCCATAGGCAATGCCGACCTCGACCTGGAACGGATTGCCCCGATAGACGGAGGGCGGACGGGTCACCGTGGCGTAGAAGTCGGCGCGCACCTCCTGCTGCAGCGCGCGCAGGAGCAGATCTTCCCCGATGGGAGAGATGCAATTGGTGGGGGGCGCCATGATCTTGACCTTGCCCAGGGCCTGGTGCAATCGCTCGGCGGCGTGCGCCTCGATCTGGGCCGAACGAGCCCGCACGGGAATCGCAGCCTCGGCCAGAAGCTCCCCCGCCACTCGCGGGCTGACCCGGGAGAACTCCTTTTGCAGGAACGTGAAGACGTCGCGATACGTGGTCTCCTTCAACATCTTGAGCAACATGCCCAGTTCAACGCCGTGAGGATGCGGCTTGATCTCCAACGGCTCCGGGGGAAGCTCATCGGCCACCCGTTCGAAGACCGTCAGGTCGTCTTCCGGGTCGGGCGAGCGATAGGCGATGCGGGCGTGAGGGTTCGCGATGGCGATCTGCCTGAGATAGCCATCCACGGAGTGACGCCCCTTCTTGTAAATCCCCTGGAGGGTGATCTCGATGCGCGTGCCGTGTTCCGGCTCCCAGGCCGTCTCCTCGTCGCGCAGGATATCGGGCTGGTTCTTCTTCGTGTTCATGACCAGTTCGACATGATGGGCGGGACGGCCTTTGCCGGTGCGGGAGATCACCACGAACGGCTTCCCCGTGGTCAGGACCCCGTACATCCCGGCCGCCGAGATCCCGATCCCCTGTTGGCCCCGGCTCTGTTTCAGACTGTGAAACTTTGAACCGTATAGGAGCCTGCCGAAGATCTTGGGTATCTGCTGGCGCACGATTCCCGGACCATTGTCCTGCACCACCACCCGAAACCTGTCCTCCGCCAGACGGTGGATCTCGACCAGCAGATCCGGCAGGATCCCCGCCTCCTCGCAGGCATCGAGGGAGTTGTCGACCGCCTCCCGAACCGTGGTCAACAGGGCCTTGGAGGGGTTGTCGAATCCGAGCAGGTGACGATTCTTGGAGAAGAACTCCGAGACCGAGATCTCCCGCTGTTTTGCCGCCATTTCCACGGCGGAGAGGCCCCGGTTGGCTCTTTTCCGGCCGGTCGCCGCGCCGCCCGCGGGTCTTGGGCTGCTTGCGTCCCGCCGGCCGGAGGGGGTGGCCAGGGCGAGGACGGGCGCCGCCGTTGAAGATGCCACCGGAGCATTCGTCGCCGGTGGAGTCACCGCCGGTGACGGCACGGACGGTGGAGTCACCGCGGGTAACGGCACGGCCGGTGAAGTCACCGCCGGTGAAGTCAGCACCGGTGAAGACGCCGCCGGTAAAGTGACGGCCGGTGACGCCCCTGCCCGGTGTTCAACCCGCGGGGGAGCGGCCTGGGCCCGGGACGGAACAACCGCCGGTGACGCAGGGGCCTCGTGCAAACCTGCCGGAGCCGCCGGCCGGCCGAACTGGACTTCAAGTTGCACGGCGGCCTTCCGCTTGCTCTTCGTATTCTTCGTGGATTTGCTGCTGGCAGGCATGAAGACCTCCGGATCAGCCCCGCTCGCCCGGCATACGCCGGAGCATACGTCGCCAGAGCATACGCTCGCTCGCACCGCGCCGGACAGAAATTCCGGAACCTGATCGAATCGCGAATTCCGGGACCTGATCGGTCGCGAATCCCACGACCTGATCCGTCGCGAGTGTTCCCTTGATTGTGTATTGACACTGCCTCGGGCGGCAAACATACTCCGAATGGTTCAGAGGATCGTTCCCATCTGTGTCATCAGGAGTCGGCCACGAACGCCGGAACCACGATGGGATACAACGGATGATCCGCGCCGCCACAGGGATCCGCAAGGAAGGTGAGGCAAGATCCCGCGTGCGGCAGGACTTCAAGCCAAAGGAGCTGATTCCATGAAACAGACCTCGGGGGCCAAGCGCGGACGCAAGCGTCGTCTAAGCCGGGAAGAGATGGCCAGCAGGGAAAAGGCCATCATCGAAGATATCAAGCAGGGGGAGCTCAGCTATCGCGAGATCGCGTTGAAGCATGATGTATCGCTCCCGACTGTTAACAACAAGGCGCGCAAGGCCGGCATCAGCCGCGGCCGCCGCAAGGGCGCCAGGATCAGGGTCGTCGGCCCGGCTCGCAAGTCGGCGGCACGTGCCGCGCGTCGTCCGGGCCGCCCGCGGGGCCGCGCCGCGGCGGGCGCCGCGGTAGCTCCCGTGCGCAGGGGGCCGCGCAAGGCGGCGCGCCGCGGGCCGGGACGTCCTCCGGGCCGTCCGCGCGCCTCGGCGGGGAACTTCATGGAAGAATTGCGGAAGCTGGTGCTCCGTCACAACCCGAACATCAGCCTCGTTCAGTTCGAGGAACTCAGCCGGCTGGTGGGCGCGAAGCTCCGCTGATCCGGAGCCTCCGGCGCAGACCCTGTCGATGGCCCGGGACGCTCGCGCGTCCGCGGGCCATCGTCGCATCGGCCGGCTCCCGTCCTCCCGCATCGGGCGGTTCCGGTCATCCCGCGTTTGGGGTTCCCGTCATCCCGCTCGGGATGGGCCTCATGGCTTCCCCAAGGCAGATCCGAAAACGAACTCGCCGCGGCGAACGGTGTAGAGTCTCTCTGAGGCGGTGCTACCATCGGGCCGACGAACCAGCCCACCTGCCAGAGGGGGAGACACAGCGTGCTCGCAACACCCGACAGCCGCCCGCGGCCGCATCCGCGGGGTCCGCGCCAGGTCCGCCGCCTCGCGCCGCGCCAGCTTCCCCTCCTTGCGTGGGCGCTTGCGGCTGTCGTCTCGATTCTCGCGGCCGCGACCGCCGAGGCCGGGCCGAACAGCGGCGGCAAGCTGATCCTTCATGCCAATCCAACCCTGTACTTTTCCACCGACGGAGACTACACAGGCTGGTCGGAGCTCAACGACTGCCAGAACGCGATCACGTCGGTGCCGGGCGAGGGGCAAGGCGTCATCTTCTACATCCTGGCCGTTTTCGACTTCGGGAGCCCGACCATGAAGGGCACCAACTTCGGCATCAAGTACACCAGCAGCCTGGTGGCGCCGGTGGCGTGGGGGCCCTGTTGGGAGTGGCCGGGCGAAGGGAACATGGAGTACCCCTACGGCAACTGGCCGCAGAGCAACTCCGGCATCGCGGTGGCCTGGGCCGAGCCGTTGACCGATCGTATCTCCGAAGTGTACTGGTTCGCGGCCTATGCCTACGCCGGGAACACCTTCACGATCACCAAACACCCCAAGATCGGCACCGCCGAGTTCGGCGACGACAGCATTCCATCCCAGTTGGACGAAGTGGAGGGTTTCGGCACTCTCGGCTTCGGCAAGGCCGGCACCAACCCCTGCGGGGAGACTACCATCACAGGGGCCTGCTGCAGTGAAAGCGGATCCTGCAACATCCAGACCGAGGTCCTCTGCCGCGCGCTGGGAATCGGCTTCACCTACCTCGGCGACAATGAACCCTGCGTGCCGAACCCATGCCGTCCCGGCATGGGGGCGTGCTGCTTCGGGCCGGAGTGCCGGCTGATCGAGTGGGACATCTGCCTCGAGGCCAATGGATGGTGGATCGGTACCGGCGTCTCGTGCAACCCCACGCCCTGTGATTACACTCCGATCGAGGCATCCTGGGGAAAGACCAAGGACCGTTTCCGCCGGGAGGAATGACCCACCCTCCCGGCCTGTTGCTGGCCCGGCGCTTGCCACTCTGCGCGCCGAGACGACCGGTTGGCTTCAGCCCGGTCGAGACGGATTCCAACTTGCCTCCACGCTCCCGAGAGCACCCGCGCTCTCGGCCATCCCTGCTACGCAATATCCAGGCTTTCATGGAGAGGTGATCCCAATGATGCATCGGCACGGGCCTTCCCGAAGGATCGGCAGCGGCGCAAGAGCTTCTTTCCCGCGAGTTTCTGGCCGGGCCATTCCTGACGGGTTTCTGATCTTCTGGATTGTCCTTCTTGTCGCCTGGACCGCCGCGGCGCCGGCCTGGGGCCAGAGCGCCCGCCGCGAAACGCGAGGCCCTGCCGGGGCGGCGGGCAAACTGCACGCCGATCTCGCCATTGCGCAACAACGCACCGACCGGCTCATCGTGAAGTTCCGCGAGGGCTCCCAGATACGCCTGCGCGGCGCCAGTCTTCTCAGTGTGGGGAACCGGGTGCAGATGGACGCGTTCACGGCCTGGCAGTCGAGGCACCCCGACCTGACGATCGAGCGCCACTTCGCCCGGCCCGAGAGCGACCTCGACTCCGACCGGCTCGCGGGGATCGCCCGGACCGGCCTTCCGCTGGCGGACTTGAACCTCTATGTCCAGGTGCACCTCGCAGCCAGCCAGCGTACCCCCGAGCGGATCAAGCAACTCCTCGCCGAACTGCGGGCAATGGACGTGGTCGAACAGGCCTTCCTGGAACCGATCCCTGAGCCGGCCACGCTCGCGCGCCCGGACGGGTTCAGGCCAGGGGCGGGGCCGGCCAGACAGGACATCGGCACTCCGACCCCTGACTTCTCGAGACAGCAGGGATACCTCTCTGCCTCGCCCTCGGGAATCAACGCCCAGGCGGTCTGGAGCCATCCAGGTGGCCGGGGAGCCGGCGTCAAGCTCATCGACATCGAAGGCGCCTGGTACTGGAACCACGAGGACCTCAAGCAGCCGTTCTTCACCGGGGGAGCCCCGATCAACGACTCCAGTTGGCGCAACCACGGTACCGCCGTGCTGGGTGAGGTGGTGGGAAGAAACGATGGTCTCGGCATCACGGGAATTGCCCACGATGTGCAGGTGGGAGCGGTCTCCATCGGCAACATGAGCACGGCGGCGGCGATCGACCTGGCGGCGGCCAACCTGGCCCCCGGCGACATCTTCCTCATCGAGTTGCACGCGCCGGGACCGAACAGCAACGGCAGCGGCCAGTACGGCTACGTCCCGATGGAGTTCTGGCAGGACAACTTCGACGCCATCCAGACCGCCGTGGCCAACGGCCGGATCTGCGTGGAGGCCGGCGGCAACGGCGAACAGAACCTCGACGACCCGGTCTATCTGGGTCTGTTCGACCGCAACGTGCGCAACTCGGGCGCGATCCTGGTGGGCGCCGGCACGCCCACCGGCCTGCAAGCCGAGTGGTTCACCAACTACGGCAGCCGGATCGACCTCAACGGCTGGGGCTCGTCGGTAGTGAGCACGGGCTATGGGGACCTGCAGGGCGGATCCGAGTCGCAGTGGTACACCGCCTACTTCAGCGGGACGTCCAGCGCCAGTCCGATCGTGGTCGGCGCCGTCGCCTCGCTGCAGGGAATGTCCAAGGCTCACTGGGGCATCCCTCTCAACGGCTATCTCGCCGGCCACATCCTCTCGCAGACCGGTTCCGTTTGGGTCGGCCCCAAGCGGATCGGCCCCCGCCCGAACCTGGTGGCGGCTCGCGAACTCCTTCTGCAGGGGATCGGCTCGATCAGCGGCGTGGTGCGCGATGGCGAGTCGGGGCAGCCGATCGAGGACGTCGAGATCCTGCTGGAGGAGATCGATGTCCTCCTTCGGTCAGAGGACGGCGGAGCGTACAGCGTCCCGGTGATGTCGGGCAGCTACACCCTGCAGGCTTCGGACTTCTTCCACCAGGTCTACCGCGAGGCCGTGGCCGTCGGGCAGGGGCAGCAGGTGGAGCAGGACATCATCCTGACCCCTCATCCGGCGGGGACCCTCACCGGAACGATCATCACCCAGGCTGGCGCGCCCATCACGGGGGCGAAGGTCAGCGTGGTGGGGACGCCCCTACCGTCGACGGTCAGCGGGCTCGCCGGCTCCTATCTGGTGAACGGCATCCCGCAAGGGACCGGCTACCGGGCCATCTACGGCGGCGTTCCAACGCGCGGAGGCGCCTGGCGGGAGTTCGCCATTGATCCGGTCACTCCCTCGGTCGCCAACGCGCTGCTCCCCGACGCCACCACCTTCGAGAACGCCAACGGCGCCTACACCGGACAAGCCCCCTGGGCTTGGGGAACGCCTTCCGGCCAGGGGAACCCGGGCGCCTTCTCGGGAACGAAGGTCTGGGCCACCAACCTGAACGGCAACTACGGCGACAACCAGAACGCCTACCTCACGAGCGCCGCCCAGAACTTCGCGGGGGCCACCAGCCTCACCTTGAGCTTCACCCACTGGCTCGACCTGGAATCCGGGTTCGACGGCGGCAATGTCCAGGTGAAGCAAGGCTCCTCCTGGACCACGGTCGAACCCGTCGGGGGATATCCCGCGACGTACCTGGACGGACTCGGCGGCGAGCCGGGATTCAGCGGCAGATCAGATGGCTGGGAGACCGTCATCTTCGACCTGACCCCCTACATCAGCGACCAGCTCCAGGTCCGGTTCCACTTCGGCAGCGACGGCGGAGTCAACGCCCTCGGCTGGTACATCGATGACGTGGCCTTCGACACCGGGATCATGCCGACCGCGGTCGACCCGGCCGCCCCGGGCCGCAGCGGCGCCCCGGCTCGTTGGGTGACGACCTGGCCGAATCCATTCCGGGAGTCTGTCCGGATCGGGTTTCACCTGGCCGAGGCCGCCTCGATCGAGCTCCGGCTGCATGATCCCTCGGGGAGACTGATCCGCACCCTGGCCACCGGCCCGCACGCGGCCGGCGCCCACCAGTTCAACTGGGACGGGCGGGACAGCGCGGGGCGTCGCGTCCCCAGCGGCTCCTACTTCTACAGCCTCCACGTCCGGGGCCGCGAGGTGGAAACGGCGCCGATGACCCTGCTCCGGTAATCGGCGGGCGAGCTCTCGGACGTTGCCCACGCAGGCGATCCTGCGTGGGCAGGACCCCGAGGCGTCTCGAGAGATCTGCTGGCTTCGATCGCCCCGGCCCGGCCGCGTGGAATTGCCTTCCGGACAATGAACGATGAAGTCCGGGGGGCTGGCGACCGAAAGTGGAAGTATGCAGTCATCGTTCCGCTTGGAGGCTTCGCGCTTCTGCCGCGTCGCGGACCCGGGGATCAAGGGCCCGTTCGCGATCATGTGCGCCGGCCTGGCCGGCGCCGTGGCCTTCGGCTCTCTCGGCGCGAACCTGCTCGGCCACACCCCATCGCTGCCCCCCAGGGTGCTTTCGGCGCTGGACGATCCCGGGATCGCAATCCTCGCCGTGGGGGTCTGCTTCCTGGATTTCCTGCTGGCCGCGTTGATCACCGCCGGCTACGCCCGGCGCTGCCTCGGTCTCGCCGCCCATCGGCTCGGCTGGTCCCAGGTCCGTGAGAGCGAGGGCTCGTGCCGACTGGTCGAGGACATCGGCGGGCGCTGGGCTCTGGAAATGGATGTGCTCGAGGGCGATGGATCGAGTCACGAATCGATGCCCCGTCTGTTCCCCCGCTCGGAAGCGGCGCTCTACATTCCGCTCGACGAAGCGTCGGCCGCGACGATTGCCCACCTGTTCACCGCTGGAGAGACCCTCCGGCTGCGCTGGCTCGACCTGCCCGCCTTCGCCGGCGGCCCGACGCTGCTCGAGGTGCTCGAGGCCGAACCGGCCGCAGCCGAAAGCGTCGACGTCCACCTCCTGGCGGCCTGAGACCGCGCCGCCTTCGCGCCAACCACCAACCCGGACCAATCCGACTCGGCCGCTCGGCCGGCCGCTTGACAACGCCGTAAACCGGGCCGATGATGAGCGTCCCTTTGGTCGAACCGAGGAGGGCAGATGATCACGAGGAAGAACAGCCGCAGGCGGCCCGCCTCCAGCAAGAAGACTCCTTCGAAAGTCATCGCGAAGAAGGCCGTGGGGCGGCAGGTCCCGCGCAAAGCCGCCACGATGAAGGCCAAACCGCCCGTCAAGGCCCAGCCGGCTGTCAAGGCCAGGCCGGCTGTCAAGGCCAGGCCGGCCCTCAAGGCCGCGGCGGCTGCGTCAAAGCCGGTGAAGGCCGGGGGAAGCCCGGCGCCGGCCATGGGGGTCGCGACCCAGGCAGCCCTGCCGGACTGGCGGGCATTCCGCGCCAGCCTCCTGGAGATCGTGCGCCGGACGTCCGCCGAACTTCCCCACGATGTCATCCGCGCCATCGAGAGCGGACGCGCCGGCGAGCAGGAAGGCAGCAACGCCGCCTGGGCGATGGAGATCATCCGCGAGAACATCGAGCTGGCCAAGGACAAGAGCCAGCCGCTCTGCCAGGACACGGGCTCGATCCTTTTCTTTGTCCGGGCGCCCCGCGACTTCGATGAGGCCGCCTTCCGCCGCGCCGCCGAGCAGGCCGTCGCGGAGGCCACGGCCAGAGGTTATCTGCGCCAGAACTCGGTGGACTCCCTGACCGGCCGCAACACCGGCAACAACCTCGGCCCCGGCAGCCCCACCATCCATCTGCACCAGTGGAAGAAGCCCATCACGGAGATCCGTCTGATCCTCAAGGGCGGAGGATGCGAGAACATGGGCGTGCAATACTCCTTGCCCGACTCGCGCCTGGGGGCTGACCGCAACCTCGTCGGGGTCGAGAAGTGCCTCCTGGATGCTGTCTACCAGGCACAGGGCAAGGGGTGCGGTCCCGGCATCCTGGGCGTGGCGATCGGCGGAGACCGGGCCACCGGCTATCTCCACTCCAAGGAGCAGCTCCTGCGGCCGCTCGACGACACCAATCCGAATCGCGAACTCGCCGACCTCGAACTCCGGGTGATCGAGAAGGCCAACAAGCTGGGGATCGGCCCGATGGGATTCGGCGGATCCACCACCCTCCTCGGCTGCAAGATCGGCGCGTTGAACCGGCTGCCCGCCTCGTACTTCGTCAGCGTCTCTTACATGTGTTGGGCCTACCGGCGGCAGGGGGCGGACGTCGATCCGGCCGGACGTATCCGCCGCTGGCTCTACTAGCGGTCACCTCCCAGGAGGTTGGATGAGACTGGAAGCTCCCTTCACGGAAGAGAAGATCCGGGCGCTCCGGCTCGGGGACCGGGTCGAGATCAGCGGACTGGTCTATACCGGCCGCGACGCGGTCCACAAGTACCTCTATGAGGGCAATCCCTCGCCGGTCGACCTGAGGGACTCGATCATCTATCACTGCGGGCCCGTGGTTGTACAGCAGAAGGGCGCCTGGGCGGTCAAGGCGGCCGGTCCGACGACTTCCATCCGCGAGGAACCCTACCAGCACGAGATCATCCGGCGCCACGGCGTGCGCGGCGTCATCGGCAAGGGGGGGATGGGACCGAAGACCCTCGAGGCCTGCCGCGAGGCCGGTTGCGTTTATCTCCACGCCATCGGCGGCGCGGCGCAGGTGCTGGCCGAGTGCGTGCGGCACGTCCGCGGCGTCCACCTGCAGGAGTTCGGCAGCCCGGAGGCGATCTGGGAGTTCATGGTCGAGGGCTTCCCCGCGGTCGTGACCATGGATTCGCATGGAGGGAGCCTGCACAAGGACCTGCAGGAAGCCTCGGGGGAGCGGCTGAAGCAGATGCTGGAGGCGCTGAACCAGCACTGAGTCCCCTGACCCGTCTCTCGCGCCTCGCCGGTCCATTCGGCCGGCTTTCCGCCAACGCGCGACTCTACCTGGCCGGGACCTTCCTCATGGGGCTCGGCCATGGCGCTGTTTTCGTCCACCTGAACCTTTACTACCGGGCGCTCGGCCTGAGCGAGACCGTGATCGGCCGCATCCTCTCGGCCAGTTCGCTGGGCAGCGTGCTTCTGGCCATCCCGGCGGCGCTCTGGGTCGACCGGGTGCCGGCGCAGCGCGTCTTCTCCCTGGCCGCCGCCGGCTTCGCGGTAGCCTTGGCCTGCTGCCTCCTGGTCCCGCACCCGGTGGTGCTCATGGCGCTCTCGATGGTCACCGGGATGCTCTTCACGATCCACTGGGTGGCGGCCGCGCCGTTCTTCATGCGCAACGCCGGCGAGAAGGAGCGCCTTTACCTCTTCGGCTTCGCCAGCGCCGCCGAGACGCTCGCCACCATCATCGCGGCGCTCTCGGTCGGGGCGCTGGCGCGTTGGCTTGCCCCGATGGTCGCGTCGGAGGCGGCCTCACTGCGCTATCCGCTGTTGGGAGTGGCCGCCGCCAGCCTGCTGGCCGTGCTGTTCTTCTCCCGCATCCAGAGCCCGCCTCCCCAGGGAGGCCGCCGGTCGGTACGCGAGTACCTGATGGCTCGCGACTGGGGGCTCCTCGGACGTCTCACCGTCCCCTCTTTTCTCGTGGGCATGGGCGCCGGCCTCATCATCCCGTTCCTCAACCTCTACTTCCGGGATCGCTTCGGACAGGACCCGCGCCAGATCGGGTGGTTCTACGCGGTCAGCCAGATGCTGACGATGCTCGGCTTCCTGGCCGGCGCGCCGCTGGCCCGCCGCCTCGGCAGCGTGCGGGCCGTGGTGCTGACCGAGTTGCTCTCCATCCCGTTCTTTCTGGTCCTCGCCTTGACCCGCAATCTGGCTCTCGCGGTGGCGGCCTTCTGGATCCGCGGCGCGTTGATGAACATGAACCATCCCGTGTCGACCAACTTCGCCATGGAGGTGGTCACGCCCGACCAGCAGACCGTGACCAACTCGGTCCGCATGCTGGCCTGGAACATCTCGTGGATGGTCAGCGCCCAGTTGGGCGGCTGGGTCATCGAGCGGCACGGCTATACGCCGCCGATGTTCATCACGATCTGCCTTTATGCGGTCTCCGCCGCGTTGTTCTACGGCTTCTTCCGCAACCGTCTGGACGTAGGGCGGAGCGGGCGCGGATAACCCGCCTCACGCGGACAGCCGCCTGGAGATCTCCTGTCCGATCTGAACGATGATCTCATCGGGCAGCCCTGCGTCGTGGAATTGCCCGACAAGATCCCCGCCTCCGACCAGTCAGATGTTCTTTCCGCGCGCCGCCGCTCGCATCTGCTCGTGCACGGGCCGTGCATCCCCCCGGACGAACCGGATCTCCGCGCCCGGGACCGCCGGGAGGTCGCGGCTGCTGAAGACCCAGGTCGGCTGCTGGTATGGCCACTCCCCCGGGGCGGCGGGGCCGGCTTCGACGACATGACGCAGGATCCACTCATAGGTGGACGCGCCCATGGCGAGCGCGCCGACCTCTGCCGGATGAACTCCGGATAGCTCGTCTCCTCGAGATTTGCCCAGCGGGAACAACCATTCCAGCGAACCATCGAGGGTCGCGATGAAGCCGTCCAGGCTGCAGGCCGTGTAGTACTGCGTTCGGATGCCACCCTGCGACGTCATAGGCCTGAAGAATCCGGCCGGTCCCCCGGCGCATGGCTGCTCTCACGGAACAGCTCCCGGCCGTTGAAGATGAAGCCGGCCAGGGTGCCGTCGGTCAAAAGCACGGCGGCGTGGAGGCCGCCGCAGAACGTCACCGCGCCCCATGAAAGGGCGGCACGCCTTCCTACTATCCATGAGCAGGTCCTTCCGATGTGGCGGGTATCCCTCGCGTGGACCGCCCGCCGCCGGACGCGATCGTCTTTGTACGACACGCGAACGACCTGGCGGTGAGCACCGGCGCATATCCCGTGACCTCGAGATGAGGCATCTCGAATTGGGCCGAAGAAACCGCCCGGACAGAGAAACCAGCCGGTTGACGGAGCGCACACCGACCCATTATCCTCGTGCGTTCCGTTCCACTCGCGGGTGCCGCGCCGCGATCGCTCCCCATGGCGCCACAGGCGCGACGACCCGCTGCTCGACATCACTTGAGTGACACCAATGACAGGAGGGTTCCATGAGGAGGATTGCACTGCTATCGCTGGCGGCGATATGTCTGACGGCTTTGACGTCGGTCGGCCAGGTGGGGCACTCGCCGAAAGAACCACCCCCGCTACCGCCGGCCCGCCCCATCCCCGGCATCACGGCAGAAGATCGTTTTCCCAACGGCTGTGTGGACTGCCACCTCAACTACCAGGAGATGAACCTCGATACGCGCTTCAGCACCCTGATGGCCCAGTGGACGAAGGAAGTGGAGCCGCGTGTGATGGACAAGGCGAAAGCAGCGGCGCCGCAGGGATTGACCCTGTCGGGCAAGCACCCAGCGGTGAACGACTTCTCCGACGTGCCGAAGAGCTGTCTCACCTGCCATCAGACAGGTTCGACGGTGGCCCCGGCATTCTCCAGGATGCTGCACGCGATTCACCTGGGGGGCGGCGAGCAGAGCCACTTCATGACCATGTTCCAGGGGGAGTGCACGCACTGCCACAAGCTGAACCCCGTGACGGGGGAGTGGGCGATCGCCAGCGGAAAGGAGCATTGACCGGCTGAGGCGGAGGTTCACGAGAGCGGTCGACGGCGCGGTCGCTCCGGGCCGCGCCGGATCGCTGTTCCGCCCCACGTTCACCGAAGGGCATCGCAGCACCGCTCGAATCGGCGGGCCGCTCACGCTCCGGCGGCCACTCCAGACTCGATCTCCGCCACGAAGGTACTCAGTAGCTCGGCCCGCGCGTGCCACGAGTCCGTGGCCGCGATGGTCCGGGACGCCGCCGCGGAACTCTTGATGCCCGGAGGCCAGGAACACAGGCGGAGCGCTTCGAGCGGACGCCCCATGGCCGATCGCGCAGACCCGGTTGACCCGGCGGTCGCTGGTACGCAGGTGACGGATGTCTTGTCCGCGCACGTCCGGTCGACTACATTCTCACTCCAATATGCGCGCGACCCTCGTCCTCGAAGACGGAACCATCCAGACCGGTATCGCCTGCGGAGCCCGAGCCGACGCGGTTTTTGAGATGGTCTTTCACACCAGCATGACCGGGTACCAGGAGATCCTGACCGATCCGTCGTACCGCGGCCAGGGGGTGGTTTTCACCCAGCCGCACATCGGCAATGTCGGGATCAACCCGGATGATCACGAGTCGGGGCGCGCGCAGGTCGCGGCCATGATCGTCCGTTCCCTCAGCCCTTGCGTCTCGAACTGGCGAAGCCGCCGTGACCTCGACTCCTGGCTCAGCGAGCAAGGGGTGCCCGGCATCACCGGCGTTGACACAAGGCGGCTCACCCGCGGGTTGCGCGAGCAGGGCACGATGAAAGCCGCCCTCAGCACAACCGGAACGGACCCGGTCGAGCTGCTTCGGGAGTGCCGGGCTTGGGCCGGGCTGGACGGCATCGACATGGTCCGCTGGGTGACTTGCGACGCGCCCTACGCGTTTCCCGCCGGCCTGCGCGGGACCGATGGCACTGCCATCTCCGTGTCCGAACCAGCGGGTAGCGCGCCTGTCTCCGATCAGGGCGCGCTCTCCTGGGTGCAGCGAGCGCGCGAAGCCTTCGGCGATGGCGATCACCTCGAGGCCCCGCTGGATGCGCACGTCGTGGTCCTCGACTTCGGGGTGAAACGCACGATCCTCCGGCATCTGGCCCTGCGGGCCCAGCGCGTGACGGTGGTTCCAGCCGCGACCTCCTCGTCCGAGGTGCTCGCCCTGCGCCCCGACGGCATCGTTCTCTCCAACGGCCCGGGCGACCCGGCCGCGCTGGACCAGGCGACCGCCACCGTCCGCGAGCTGCTCGAAACCGGAGTCCCCCTGCTCGGCATCTGTCTCGGACACCAGTTGATCGGACGCGCCCTCGGGGGCATCACGCGGCGCCTTCCCTTCGGCCACCACGGCGGCAACCACCCGGTCAGGGACGCGCGCTCCGGCGAGGTGCTGATCACATCGCACAACCACAACTACTGCGTGGATCCCGCCAGCCTGGACGTGCCGGCCCTGCGTGTGACCCACGAGAGTCTCAATGATGGCTCGCTGGAAGGGCTCGAACTGCTCGACCGCCCCGTCCTGAGCGTCCAGTTCCACCCCGAGGCGGGCCCGGGCCCCCACGATGCCCACGACGTCTTCACCCGGTTCTTCAAAATGGTCGCTGACCGGATCGAGCATCCCAAGGTGGAACGCGGCGAAGGACCGCGCGATCCCGTCGAGCTGGACCCCGCCATGGGCGTCGAGCCCGTGCGCGTCGGGGATCGTCCGGCTGGCCCGCGAGACACCGGCGCCCGCCGAGCCGCAGGCTCCGGATCCGAGCGCCCCGGATCCGAGCGCCCCAGATCCGAGCGCCCCAGATCCGCCCGCCTGGGATCCGACTGATGCCGAGGCGCGACGACCTCAAGACCATTCTCGTTCCTGGATCCGGGCCGATCATCATCGGGCAGGCGGCCGAGTTCGACTACTCCGGGACCCAGGCAGTGAAAGCGCTGCGCGGCTGCGGGTATCGCGTCGTCCTCGTGAATTCCAATCCGGCCACGATCATGACCGATCCGGAGATCGCCGAGGCCACCTACATCGAGCCGCTCACCGTGGAGGCGCTCGAGGCCGTCATCCTTCAGGAGCGGCCCGATGCCCTCCTGCCCACGGTGGGCGGGCAGACCAGCCTGAACCTGGCCGTTGAGCTGGCCGAACGGGGCATCCTGCGGAAGCACGGGGTCGAACTCATCGGCGCCTCGGTCGAGGCGATCCGCACGGCAGAGGATCGCGCGGCCTTCCGCCAGGCCATGGAGGAGGCGGGCCTGCCGGTCCCACGCGGCGGTGCGGCCCGCAACGCCCAGGAGGCTCGGAGCCTGGCGGCACAGACCGGCTATCCCCTCATCGTGCGCGCCTCCTTCGCGCTCGGAGGCGCCGGCGCCTCGTGGGTCTACACCCCGGAAGAACTCGAGCCGGCGGTAGAGCGCGCCCTCGCGCTTTCTCCGATCGGCGAAGCCTGGCTGGAAGAGTCGGTCCTGGGGTGGAAGGAGTTCGAGCTCGAGGTGATGCGCGACCGACGAGACAACTTCGTCGTCATCTGCGGCATCGAGAACCTCGACGCGATGGGCGTACACACCGGCGACAGCATCACGGTGGCGCCCATCCAGACGCTGACCGACCGCGAGTACCAGATCATGCGGGATCTGGCGCGGCGAGTCATGCGGGCGGTGGGGGTGGAGACCGGCGGATCGAACGTGCAGTTCGCGGTGCATCCGGGTGACGGCCGCATGCTGGTGATCGAGATGAACCCACGGGTTTCCCGCTCTTCGGCGCTCGCCTCCAAGGCCACCGGCTTTCCCATCGCCAAGATCGCGGCGCTCCTGGCGGTCGGTCACACCCTGGACGAAATCCGCAACGACATCACCGGCGAGACCTGCGCCGCCTTCGAGCCTTCGCTGGACTACGTGGTGGTCAAGATCCCGCGCTGGGCCTTTGAGAAGTTCCCGCGGGTGGATCCGCTGCTGGGGCCGCAGATGAAGTCGGTCGGAGAGGTGATGGCGCTCGGGCGCACCTTTCCGGAGGCACTGCAGAAGGCGGTGCAGTCGCTGGAGATCGGGGTCGACGCGATGGACGGCTCCGGCCCGAAGCGGGGACCGGCCAGCGGGGGCGGCGCCAGCGTGGGATCGTCGTTCAGGGGCGCGGCCACCTTGGGATCGCCGTTGGCGGGCTCAGCCGGCGGGGGGCCGGCGTCCGGCAGCGCGGCCACCCTGGCCACGGAGGCTGGCGAAGGCGGGACGGACAGAGACGATCTCCGGCGGCCGACGTGGGACCGCATGTTCCGTGTCTATGCCGAGGTCTGCGCGGGGGGCGACATCCAGGAACTCGCGCGCCGCAGCGGCTATGACCCATGGTTCCTCGTCCAGATGCGGGAGATCGCCGCCTGCGAGGAGGAACTACGTTCCTCGAACGGGCAGGCGGCAACCAAGGATGAAGGCGCGGGGGACGAAGGCGCGAGGGATCGAGATGGCTCGGCGGCCGCGCCAGCGGAGCCGATCGTCACCGCGGAGCTGTTGCGCCGGGCCAAGCGGCTGGGCATCGCCGATACGCGGATCGAGCGTCTGGCGCAGCCGGCACCCGGCCCGTTCGCGAAGGGCCCGGCGGCCGGCCATGGGGGCGAAGCCGAGCCTCTCGCGCCGCAGGCCAGCGGCCGGTCGCGACCGCTCGAGCAGGGGGTTTCTCCGCGCGACGGCTCGGCCATCCGCGAGCAGCGGCTTCGTCACGGGATCGAGGCGACTTTTCATCGGGTCGACACGTGCGCCGCCGAGTTCCGAGCGCTCACGCCCTACTTGTACAGCTCCTATGACCTGGAGGACGAGTCCGCCCCGACGGACCAGTCCAAGGTGCTCATCCTCGGCGGCGGTCCCAACCGCATCGGGCAGGGCATCGAGTTCGACTACTGCTGCTGCCAGGCGTCCTTCGCGCTGCTCGAACTCGGGTTCGAGACCATCATGCTGAACTGCAATCCGGAAACCGTGTCGACCGACTACGACACCGCCGGCCGTCTCTACTTCGAGCCGCTGACGCTCGAGCACGTTTTGGGCGTCATCCGGCGCGAACGCCCCGCCGGCGTGATCGTCCAGTTCGGCGGGCAGACGCCCCTGAACCTGGCCGAGGGGCTGCAGAAGGCCGGGGTGCCGATCTGGGGGACCTCGCCCGAGTCGATCTCCCTGGCGGAGGATCGCGAGCGCTTCGCCCGTCTGCTGCAACGGCTGGACATCCCCCAGCCGGAGAACGGCACGGCCCGCACGTTGGCCGAGGCGGCGGCAGTGGCGGAGAACATCGGCTATCCGGTCCTGATCCGTCCTTCCTTCGTCCTCGGCGGGCGCGCCATGGCCATCATCGAGGACCGATCCCACCTGGAGCAGTTCGCCATGCGGGCCTTCGAGGCCGCGCCGGGCGCTCCCCTGCTGGTGGATCGTTTCATGGAAGACGCCTACGAGATCGACGTCGACGCGCTGTGCGACGGCCGCCGCGTCGTGATCGGGGCCGTCATGCAGCACATCGAGGAGGCCGGGGTCCACTCGGGCGACTCGGCCTGCGTGCTGCCGCCGTACAAGGTCAGCGCCTATCACCTGAACACCATTCGCGAGTACACGGAGAGGCTCGGACTGGCGCTGGGCGTCAAGGGACTGATGAACGTGCAGTACGCCATCAAGGACGAGGTGGTCTACGTCCTCGAGGTCAACCCGCGCGCTTCGCGCACCGTGCCCTTCGCCAGCAAGGCCACCGGGGTCAACCTGGCCCGCCTGGCCTCGCTCGTGATGGCCGGGCGAAACCTGGAGGAGATCGGCTTCACCGAGGAGCCGCCGGTGGACGGGTTCTTCATCAAGGCGGCGGTATTGCCCTTTCGCAAGCTCCCAGGCGCCGATGCGATCCTCGGGCCCGAGATGCGCTCGACCGGCGAAGTGATGGGACACGCCTCCAGCTATGGCCATGCCTTCGCCAAGTCGCAGATCGCGGCCGGCGCGGCCCTTCCGGTCGCCGGAACGGTCCTCGTCAGCGTCAACGACTACGACAAGGGGGCGGCGCTGAAGATCGCCCGCGACCTCCACCGGCTCGGCTACCGGCTTCTGGCAACGCCCGGGACGGCGCAGTTCTTCGGGCGGACCGGGCTGCCGGTGGAGCCCGTCCGCAAGGTCTCCGAGGGCTCGCCGCACGTCGTGGACGCGATCCGCGACGGCAGCGTCCAGCTCATCATCAATACCCCCTTGGGCCCACACGCCCATAGCGATGGGGCGGACATCCGGGCGGCCGCCACGGACCGCTGCATTCCCCTGTTGACCACGCTCTCCGCGGCGGCGGCGGCGGTTGCGGCGATCCGCGCCATGCGAGGCCGGGAGTTCCGCTACCGCAGCCTGCAGAGCCATCACCAACCGCCCCACGACAGGCTTGCTTCCCCTCCCGCGGCAGAGAGGAGTCCGGCCGACCCTGCCGTCTCACCCCCCGGGTCCTTCGCCGAAGGCCCGCCGGATCGACCAAGGTAGCAGGACACCTCAACCGGCGAGCCTCCCACCCGAAGGCCAGGCAGAAGGCCGACCCCGGGTGACCCCGGGATCGGCCTGTTCCGCCGGAAACGGACGGTCGAGCCTTCAGGCGGCTCAGTCGATCTTGATCATCCGCAGGGAGCGCTCGCCCTCCTCGGAGCTCAGCCGGTAGAAGTACAGCCC